>JAFVAX010000107.1 GCA_017480285.1 Paludibacteraceae bacterium
TATGTCACAGCATTTACCATTTCCACGGTAATAACCGGAATTAACTATTTTATGACACTGAATCCTGTAGCAAAAAATATGCGTCGATTAGCTTCGTTTGCGATAGGATTGGTTACGGAATATGTGGACAATATTGCAAAGGATAATTTCTCAAATGGACAATGTCTATCAACATCTTATATGTTAAAACGTGGAAATGATAAAGCCAGACTAAAATGTCATAAAAAAGATGATGATAAGCCTAATGATAGTGACAACAATGATGATGATAAGAAGAAAGATAAACGATGGAGACCTTATCGTGGAGAAAAACCACCTACGCTTATAGACCCATCCGGCTTTGTATATGAAGGCATAGAAGATAATCGTGTCGAAGGAGTAAAGGCTACCGTCTATTATAAGTCTTCGCACGAGAATATGTTTGGTGAAATGGTGGAAGAAGATATTTTATGGGATGCCGAAAACTACGGTCAAGAGAATCCTCTTTATACCGACGCACAAGGTATGTACCGATGGGATGTTCCCCAAGGTCTGTGGCAAGTACGCTTCGAGAAAGAAGGCTACGAGCCGACCCAGAGCGAGTGGCTGCCTGTGCCGCCGCCGCAACTGGAGGTCAATATACCCATCGTGCAACTCCGTCAGCCTGAAGTAGCAAACGCCATTGCGCACAAAGATGCCATTGACATCACTTTCGACAAATACATGATGCCGTCGCTGCTCAATACGGGCAATATCTTCGTTACCGCCAATGACCAGACAATTGCCGGAACGATAGTGATGCTGGATGAGCAGCACCCGTACAACGACAACGCAATATCCTATGCTTCGAAAGTACGCTTTGTGCCTGCTGCGCCGTTCACGGCTTCCGAGATCACGCTGACCGTCAGCACCCGTGTACACAGCTATGCAGATGTGCCGCTGGCGCAGACTTTCCAGCAGACCTTCGATGTGGAGGATGCCACGGTTATTGAGCCGGCTCAGTCCCCTGTCGCGTCTATCGCTTCGGGAACAGTAGTGGCGCTTGGTACACAACTTACACTCTCTTGCGCTACGGAAGGAGCGGTTATCCGCTATACCGTGGACGGAAGCGATCCAGATTGCAAGACAGGATACGTCTATAGCGCGCCGATCGTTCTGTACGGAAACGGATCCGTCACGGTCAAGGCGATCGCTTGTGCCGATGGGTTTGACCCCAGCGAAGTGGCTACATTCACCTATGTAATCTCGACAGACACTCATATATCTGCCTGTGGAACAGATGGACACGCACATGTCTATGTCAAGGGCGGTATCTTGCATGTGGAAGGTCTCACTTCACCCGCTCAGGTCTATTCGGCGCAAGGCATGTTGCTCATGACTGTGACCAACGGTACTTATCGCCTGCCGGCAGGCGGTATGTACCTCATCCGACATGACAAAGGCGTAAAGAAAATAGTCTTCTAAACAACAGAAACATGTAGTATGAAACGCAAATACATTATCCTTTTGTTATTGTGCGGAATAAGGCTTGCGTCACAAGCGCAAACCGTGCAAGTTGGTGACACCATCTTTTTGGCTGAGGAGTGGCTGTGGTTTATTAAATTGGAGGAACCCTATACAATAGTGAACGATTCCTCGGCTACGCATTTCGGTATAGTCAAATCAATTGCTGACTCAACGACCAATCTCCAAATCTTTCGCTACCCAAACGAAGAAAACGGATTGAAAATGCCCACCATAGTCGGCACCCGAAAGGTTATGACCGATTCATTAGCCCGCAAGCAATTTGTGTTTATAGGCCGTCAAGTGGATTTTTATCCCACACTGCCACCGCGTATCAAGATGGGAAGAGTATATAATACTCAGCACCTTCTGGTGGATGCCACCATGCAAGACCTGAATGGACATGTGTTTCGTAAAGGCTTCTTCCAAGATGGAGTTTATGTAGAGCAGCAGTTTTACGACAACGACACCTTGCGGCTCACACGACGTTTCTGTTCCACGCCTGAATTGCAGACCTTTAGTGAAAGCGAAGAGCGATACGACCGCAACGGCAAGCCCGCTACCGAAGAACAAGTACGGGGCGATCTCTGGGCGTTTGACGAGGGCGTGCGTAGCCCATATACTATGCGCCCCTCTTTCAAAAGTGGAACGCAAGACCTTTCTAACTACCTATCTCGGCATCTCAAATACCCGGAAGGCTGTTTTGAGAAAGGGATAGAAGGTCGTTCCCTTGTGCAATTCACCATTGATACTACCGGACTAGTAACCGATGTTTCAATCAAGCAAAGCAGTGGCGATATGTACCTTGATCAGGAGGCAATACGTGTCGTAAGCAAAATGCCCAAATGGAATCCGGGGTATCGTGACGGAAAGAAAGTGCGAGTCCGCCACATGCTTCCAATTAACTTTAGATTAGAGGGAGCAAGAAGCAATGAAAATTCTGTCAGCTCTCAAAACAATGTGAAATCCTTAAGTTTGGCTGACTTGCAAAATGGTGATACGCTTTGGTTAGAGAAGGTGATAGCCAATAATTCTGCAGAGATACCCTATACTACCTTAAATCAACGCGACCCATATCCTTCGCTTAAATATACATTCTGTGAACAAAAAGATGCCAGCCATTACGCCATTTTGAACCGTCAGGATAATCAATTTACTTTATCCGTTTGCAAGGTCGGAAGCAACCAAGTTATCAAATCTGAACCATACCAACTTTCTTCCAATGGTACTGCCTATTTGGATGGCACGGTGGAGTATTATAGGAATGGGCTGACCGCTTATCGAGAATTCTATCAAAACGGAAAACGCAAAACCGGCGAATGGCTCAATTTACAAGGACAGGTGTACAAACGAGCCATGTACAAAGAAAAAAAACTAAAATTTATCCAGTCCTTCGCCCCCGCCACAAATAAGATTTGGAAACAAAAAATGTTTCTGCCGAACCCTTATTCTTATGCAGGTGCCGACTCAGTTACCATACGATATTTTTCCGACAACGGCGACGAACTAAATGCTGATGCCTTGTCCTATCAGCCGCCCTATACAGATTCCAATTTTTCCGAAGATAGGCTCTCAAGGTGGTTATCCCGTAATTTTACCATCAAACCCTACCTCTCTTCGGTCGGAATGTTCAAGTGGACTGGATCTGTATTGGTGGACGAAGTGGGCGCTATTGCCGCTTTTGTGAACGGTTCTACCGATATAGATTTGACGCCAAAGCGTAAGGATGATCCCAATGGTATTTTGTTGCAAGAAGATATTTTGGACAAACTGAACGAATATGTACATTTACACCCTGCGCAAAAAGGGGGTAAATCGGATATCGGAGAGTTCAACCTGTCATTTTTTTACTCACCTCTCTATTATGCCGAAAATGGTGATACGCTCTTTTGTGCCTCTTGCGAAGAGGTTACGAATGTTGATGGCAAGAGAATAAAAGTCAGTTTAAGCAATACGCAAAAACAATACGCACCCTACTATGCCCTTGTGAAACGCGAAGATAAGAAACTTGATTTGGATTTCTATCGTGTAGCCGATAATGCCTTGCTCAAACGTGCACACTATATCTGCGTAGCACCCGATAGTATACTTCCCGATGGTATTGTCGAATTTCATCTTTCTGACCGTTGGATCCCTGTCAAAAAGTTTGATAATGGGCTGGAATATGAAAATTGGTTCTTAAATAATCTCGCGGTTGGTGACGTATTTCCGGTTAGACGCATTGTCTCAGGGACTACTTTACAGTACAGAAACGATGAGTTAATAGGCATCTTACCCACTACCTATACGCTTGTGCCCGGACAAAGTACCCTCATGCTTAAGGTACTATCGAAAACAAAGGATACGGTTGAGATTACTTATCAAGACACGATTTCCCATGGCAGAGTGCAGAAAACTGTATATGTTAGAGAAAAAGACATGCATTATCGGCTCGCACAACAACTCATAAGCAAAGGCGATTCGGTAAGTGTTCTGACCGAAGCCTTAACAGATAGCACACAAATCCGAACTATCTACAACGAAAATCAAATCATTCAGTCACGCTATTATTTGCAACTTAAACCAAAAAACACATTGAGCGATTGGTTAAAGCAATTATATCGATTTGGCTTTGAGGATGCCTACATCCTATGGGCAGAAAAATATGATTCAATCGGGAATGTCAAATATAGGAAATCCTATAGATTAAATGCAAAAGAAGAAAAAAACAAAAATGAAGAAAGAAACGAAGTATTAACCTCTGTTGAAGTGTTTTATCCTACCGGTGAAACAAAAATTAGATATAACTTAGTCAATGGACAAACCCTGTACTTTGATAGCACCGGACAGACAATAAATAGTCAACCCGACAACTCCGATAAGGTAAAGAAAACACTCAAAAAGTACATTCAATCTTTTAATCCTAAACTCATCAGCAATAGACTTAACGCATATATATGGGAAGAACTATATGTCATTTTCCGAGTTAGTGCTACGGGAGATATTGAATACCTCTGTTCCCAAAGCACGAATAAGATCGTGCATTATACAGGATTTTCTTGGCAAGGGGATGCTGAAATAGTCAAAGAAAGATTTTCCGAACACCTATGTAATGTATCAAATGCTAATCTGAAACTCGAACCTTGTACTATGGATGGAAAACCGATGGATAACATCGTTGTTATATATATCAAAAAGATGCAAAAAAATATCTTATAATTTATTCAACCCCTTAGTTTTATGAAACGAAATCTCTTATTATTCTTTGTCTGCTGCACCCTCGGACTTGCATCCCAAGCACAAACCGTGCAAACCGCTGATTTAACTTTCGAAAATTTGCATAACGGGGATAAACTGTGGGTGAAACAAACTGCATCTTATGTGGATAACGACAGATTTTATACAACTCATAATCAGCGCGATCCCTATCCCGTTTTCAAATGGAAACTCTCCAACCAAAGCGATGCTGACTATTATGCCATTTTCTCGCAACAAGACGGAGTTTATACACTATCTTTTCATGAAGTGATAAATTCGAAAATAGTAAAAGTAGAAAAATATATTCTTCTTAACGCACTACCTATATTAAATGGCTATTCGGACTATTACGACAACGGATCAATCATATACCGTGAATGGTATCAGAAAGGGCAAAGAGAAAAAGGGGAATGGCTCAACCCTCAAGGAAAAGTATATAAACAGGCTATATATAAAGACTCAAAATTAAAAGCCATCCAATCAATTGACCCGAATACGCAAAAAAGGTGGAAACAAAAAGTGTTCTTGTCAAATCCCGACACAATAGTCGTTAAATATCTTACGGCTGCAGGCATGGAAATCAATAACACTATGCTTGACGAAAAACTTCCTTATACCGCGTTAACCAATGACGAAATATCGCGTTTGATTTCAAGAGATAATCTGTCTTCGGAAGTTGCCTTTTGGGCATTCAAAGGAAATGTGTTGGTAAACGAGTTTGGAGCAATTGTCGCTATCGGTGCACATAAGACAACAATACAATACAATAGTGGATCAAGCATTGAACAGTTTCCTCGCGTAAATAATTCACAACGTATTGATTCGATTAGGGACCAATTGTTAAAACGGATATCCGAGTATGCGCATTTTCTGCCTGCTGTTAGAGCCGGACATCCGGATCTTTGTGAAACGTCACTCGATGTATGCTACTCTCCGCTTTATTATGCTGTTTCCTCAGATACATTGTATTGCTCGGACACACAAGAGCTAATATCAAAGCGTGGGGATGTAGTTAAAATGTTTATTGGAAATATTCCAAAAGATAAGGCTTCTTATTATGCAGTCGTAAATAGAAATGGACTTCAATTGCAGGCCGATTTCTATCGGGTAGCTGATAATACTCTGCTCAAACGGACAAGGTACCTCTGCCTTGCACCCGATAGCATACTTCCGGATGGGGTCGTTGAATATGCCGTAGCAGGAAAAATGATACCTATTAAAAAATATATAAAGGGAATTGAACAAGACTTTCGGTATTTTACAGAACTCTGCATAGACGACTCATTGCCGGTTCAATTACTGTCCAATACTACGACGAAAAGAAAAAACGGAGACATCTGTTCTATCAATCGAACCTACCAACCTACATTGAACGAAACACCCTATCATGTGGTCCTTCGGAACAAAACTTCCGACTCTTTGATATTAGACTATATCAACACCGACAACTCCAACGAACTCATACAGCAAGAACTATACATACGTTCGCAAGAAGGGCAATTTGAACTTCAATCTTTTTGGGCTCGTCAAAGCGATACATGCTTTGTGAGAATCGAATATCTATCCGACACGGCTTTCATTAGTTCCGTACTTAATCAAAATCAAATCATACGGCATCGATATCAATTCTTGCTTCGCGATTCGTTAAACAAACAAAAGAAAAAAGTGGAATACTCCGTCCTAAATTGGGAAGAGAATTATGATTCATTAGGAACACTTCAAACAAAGGATTACTTTGATACTCAGTCCAACAGGTGGTTACAAAGCGAAACATATTATCTCAGCGGAAATATAAAATCACGATATAATGTAGAAAATTCGTACTTTGAATATTTTGACGAAACAGGTCAAAACATAACGAGAAAAATTAAAATCCCTGCAAAGACGAAAAATATCATCAAACAATATATCAAATCGTTCAAAAGACCGAAATTCATTGTGTTAAATGCCATCTCATGGCCATACGTGCAAGCAGATTTTTATATATCTTCCAACGGGCAGATTAACCGAATGTCATTTAGTAGCAGATACTCTTATTCGTATTCGTATGCACCCGCAGAATATTATGCTAAAGAAGAGGCGGAAAAAATTAACAAGGCTTTTGAACGGTATGTAAAAGATATCGAAACTTCGAATCTGACAATTCCGCCCTGTCTGCTCAACGGGCAACCTGTCGATTATGTGGTTTCTATCAAAATGATATTTGACCCGCTGAATAAGTAAATAGCATTTTTTCTTACAAAGATAGAAACTCCCTAATCCAATTTATGGTAATATTCCGTAGATTGGATTTTTATGTGTTTTTATACAAAACTCTACACTTCTCATAATCAGTTATTTACAGACTTTTTCATAAAAAAGTGTATATAGAATTTGGTCAGTTGTGTAGAAGGCTATACTTTTGCAGCCGCTTTTGAGAGAGAAAGAGTGAATTTCCTCCCTTTTCCGCCCTCGGGTGTTAAAATAGAGATGCTCCGTAAGACGAGGTTTATTTGTTTAGCAAAGAAGCGTAAATGTGCAAGCCTTAGTAAAGTCCATCGAAGTGAGTCTATTTTTTTTGCGCCCTACGCGAAGTGATTTTTTACTGAACAGGGCAGTTAGACAAAAGCCGAAGGCTGATGAACTAAATTAGAAGTCAATTGAAGTATTGAGGCAACAAGGTTTCGTGCTCCTAATAAGAAGTGGAGTAAAATCTACGGATTTATTGGGCGAGAATATTCTTGTTTTTATAAACGAAGCAATTCGATTGCTTCGAAAAAATAGGGTATCACGAAATCAATGACTTACAGACTTTTTTCAAAAAAAATGCATTGAAAATTTGGTCAGTTGTTTTAGTTGCCGTACTTTTGCAGCCGATTTCGCTCCGAAAACGGGGTGGAAGTGAAAAAGAGAATGTTCTTTGAGAGATTGAATCAATAGATGTAGTACAAGAATTGGGATAAAAAAGTCCCTGTCAAGGATTACACGATAAATTGGTCATACTGAGTCTCGGACGTGAGTTATAAATTATTTTACAACGAAGAGTTTGATCCTGGCTCAGGATGAACGCTAGCGACAGGCCTAAC
>JAFVAX010000018.1 GCA_017480285.1 Paludibacteraceae bacterium
ATAGGTTGTAGGCATAACCGAAGCGCAGATAATTCAAATTCTCCATACAAATATGGTCATGGTTATATGTATTGTAATGAAACCACATCTTCTGCTTCTTGGTGTACTATTATGTCGTATGAATCCACTTGCTCTGCCAATCCAAATCGAATATTACATTGGTCAAATCCTGATACGACATATAACGGCATTGCCACAGGTACAACGACCTACGAAAACAATGCCCGTGTCTGGAACGAGCGTGCCGGAACAGTTAGTGCATTCAGGACAAAAGACAATTCCATTGCTCTTACCGCAAACGACAACAACTCATCCGCATTATTTGAAAGTTATGAGGCATCAACAAGCATTACAACAAGTAGTGGCTATCAGGTTCAAGCCGAACAAACGGTTGATATGGCAGCGGGAAGCATAATCCGACTTACATCCGGCACTCATATCAAAGGCGGTTCGAAATTCCGTGCATCTATTAGAAACAATGCCGACAACTCCACATATCCCCAATTTGTCATACGAAAAGACAATAATGATAATAGGCTTCAACGACAAACAAACTTCTCCATAATTCCTAATCCTGTAAATGATATTCTGACTATTGTAACGGAAGAAGAGATAAACAATGCCGTTATTTACAATCTTACCGGCATACAATTATTGCTTTCAAATAGCAAATACATAAATGTATCCTCGCTTCCCCAAGGTGTATATGTTATTAGTGTTGTAACTAAAGGCAACGGAACATATCAATCAAAATTTGTCAAACAATAATATTTTTATTATCTTTGTATAGTTTTAATTCGATAATTTTCAAAATTCTGAATATTATGAAAGTCAAGTGTTTTTTTCTTTGTTTTATATCTGTTTTCCTCTTCAGTTGCAAACAGAGCGAGCCTTCGCTTGATGTTGAAAACGGCAATGGTGTGAAACAACCCAAACAACTGCAACTCACAGAACAAGATAGGCAAGTGTTGAATCACAGTAATGATTTCTCGCTAAGGTTCTTCAGTGAGATATGTGCCGACACCGACGATAATGTGGTTTGCTCACCTCTCTCTGCGAGTGCTTCGCTCGGACTTTTGATGAATGGTGCCGCAGGCGAGACATATACCCAACTGCAAAACACTTTGGGTTTTGCCGATTTTAGCCAACAGCAGATTAACGAGTATTATGCCAAACTTTTTGAAGCACTGCCGGCATTGGATAAGACCAATATCCTCAGGATAGCCAATTCGGTCTGGGTGGCTGACGGATTCAAACTGAAGAGCGAATTCGTAAGTACCGGGAAAGACTATTTTGATACCGAAATTGCAAATGTGGATTTTACAAAAAGCAAGGCTGCCGATTTAATCAACAAATGGGCAAGTGACAATACCGGCGGACATATCAGCAACATAGTGGACAAGGAAATGATAAGAGAAGCGGTAATGGTGCTTGCCAATGCCTTGTATTTCAGCGGAAAATGGGAGTCGCCATTTGATGAAGACTATACTTTTGAGGAAACTTTTCACTCTATAAAAGGTGAGCAAAGAGTTGATATGATGCGTAAAACCGACTATTTCCTTTTTACAGAGACGGATGAAATAAAAGTGTTAGAGATGCCATACAAAGAAGGTAAGTTCTGTATGGATATTATTTTACCAAAATCTGAGGCGGAACTAAAGCAAATAACACCTTTTGTATGCAACAATGATAATTGGAATAAACTAATCGGAGGTTTGAGTACTTATAAAGTTCATATAAAAATGCCTAAATACGAGATACATTTTTCAAAAGACCTGAATGAGATACTTCAAGAATTAGGCATTAAAAATATCTTTACAAGTCTTGCCGATTTTTCAAAATTAAGTCCAATGCAGGTTTTGGTTAGTTTGATTAAGCAAGATGCATATCTTAAAGTTTATGAGACCGGAACAGAGGCGGCCGCTGTAACAATAGCAATAGGGGAGGTTACATCTGCAGGACCTGAACCTATGGAGGAAATTAAAGAGTTTATTGCCAACCGTCCTTTTATGCTCGCAATAAGAGAAAAACAAAACGGTGTAATCCTATTTATGGCACAAATAAACACTCTTGAATAGTTAATTGCTGTAAAATAAAGAGTAAAAGACTGCCCAATGGTCGTTCGGGCAGTCTTTATTATCACTATGTATAGCCAACTCCCGACAGCGCAGCGTTCCAACTCCCGACAGTGCAGCGTTCCAACTCCCGACTAAAATAATAATATTAACAATTTTCCACAAAATTTGGTATTTTACTGATAATTGTGTAAATTTGTAGGAGATTTAGTTAATCTTTGAATCTCTAAAGTTTGAATCTTTGAATTTTTGAATCATTAAATCTTTAAATCTATAGTATGTGGTCTATGGCAAATGAAAAACAGACAGCCGGTGCAATGTTCAATTCTGTTACAGCCGGCAGTAAGATAATCGGCAAAATCATTGCCGATACCGATGTGCGTTTGGACGGCACTCTCGAAGGCGAACTGCAGACAGCTGGCAAACTTGTTATCGGAGAAAAGGGATTTTTGAAAGGTACTGCCCTGTGTCAGAATGCAGAGTTGCTCGGTTCGCTTGAAGGTACACTGACTGTCAAACAGACACTTACGCTTCGCGGCACATCTGTCGTAAAAGGCGATATACAAACAGGTGTGCTTATCATTGAACCGAATGCCAAGTTCAATGGCAACTGCATCATGGGGCAACCTCTTGACAAAAACAAAGTAGAAGCAAAAAGCGAAAATAAATAACTAATTTCAAACGGCTCATGAAAGTCAAACCATTTTCTGCTCTCCGACCACCTAAGAGTTTAGTCGGAAAACTAAATTCGCGTCCGTACGATGTGCTTAATTCCAATGAGGCCCGACAGGAAGCCGAAGGAAACCCATATTCGCTTTACCATATTATCAAACCTGAGATAGACTTTCCCGTTGGAACTGACGAGCATGACGAGCGGGTTTATCCAAAAGCACTTGAGAACTTCAATCTGTTCAAAGCCAATGGTTGGCTCAAGAAAGACGAACAAGAGTGCTATTATGTATATGCCCAAACGATGAACGGCAAGACGCAATACGGACTTGTGCTTGCCGCCTCGGTTGACGATTATATGCAGAACCGCATCAAGAAACACGAACTCACTCGCAAAGACAAAGAGGACGACCGTATGAGGCATGTCAATATACTCAATGCCAATATGGAACCCGTCTTTCTTGCATATCGTCATCGTGATGATTTAGATGCTATTATTGCACAAGTATGCAAAGGCGAGCCGGAATACGATTTTGTAGCTATGCCCGAAAAATTCAGGCATACCTTCTGGATAATTCGCGACCAACCGACAATACTTCGCATTACGCAGATAATGAGCGAGATACCTGCAATGTATATTGCCGACGGACATCATCGTAGTGCGGCTGCAGCAAGGGTAGGGTATGAAAAACGACTTGCTAACCCCCGGCATACAGGAGAGGAAGAATACAACTATTTTATGGCTGTGTGTTTCCCTGACAACCAACTCACCGTTATCGACTACAACCGTCTTGTTCGCGACCTTAACGGACTGACAGTCAGCGAACTGCTTCAAAAACTTGAGCAGAACTTCATCGTAGAACTAAAAGGTAAAGACATATATAAACCTTCTGCCTTGCACAACTTCTCAATGTATGTAGAAGGTCAGTGGTATTCACTTACTGCCAAGCAAGGAACCTACGATGATAACGACCCGATAAAGGCACTTGATGTTACAGTGTCGTCAGAACTTATCTTACACGACATATTAGGTATCGGCGATTTGCGTACCGACAAACGAATAGATTTTGTTGGTGGTATTCGCGGCTTAGGCGAACTCAAAAGGCGGGTTGACAGTGGCGAGATGAAACTCGCGTTGGCTCTTTATCCTGTTACTATGGGGCAGATAATCAAGATTGCCGATACAGGAAACATAATGCCACCAAAAACGACTTGGTTCGAACCTAAGTTGCGCTCAGGACTGATGATACACGAACTTGAGTGATAGTATTTTAAGATTTAATAATTCAAGTATTTGATGATTCGACATTTTTCATATTTATATAAGCATTCTTACTTCAAGATAATACTTTGTTTTCTTGTCCTTACTTTTAGTTTTCTTGTAGCAACTTCTGTACAGGTCAGCGGCATCATAATACTCACCTATCTCAAACTTACGGTCTGCCCGTTTGATACGGGTCTTGAGGTTGCAAGAAGCACAAAAGACGGCAACA
>JAFVAX010000019.1 GCA_017480285.1 Paludibacteraceae bacterium
ATTGCCGCTTACCATGACCTCGGTCTCCGCATCGACCGCGAGCACCATCATCTGCATTCCGGCACTTTCATCCGCGAGGACAAGATGCTGCGCCGTTGGTTCACTGAGGAGCAGATTGAGACTATGGCACAGGCGGTTGAGGACCATCGTGCCAGTCGGAAAGAGCCGCCACGGAGCATCTACGGCTGCATCGTGGCGGAGGCGGACCGCGACATCGACCCTGTGACTATTCTCCGCCGCACTGTGCAGTTCGGCATGAAGCACTACCCCGAACTCTCCAAGGAGGAGCACCTGCAGCGTGCTTACGACCACATGCTCGAGAAGTATGCCGAAGGCGGCTATCTCCGCCTCTGGATGCATTCCAAGCGCAACGAGCGCGGACTCAGCGAACTCCGCTCTATCATCCACGACCGTGAGAGACTGATGAACCTCTGCTCCCGCCTCTATGATGAGGAGAGGCAATAATTATCTTCTGCATCTACTCACACTCATGTTTAATCATTACTAACAGAGTCCGATAAATAAATACTGTAATATCTTCGAAGAATCCTGCCAATCAACTGACCGGAGCAAGTTTATTTTCTTTAATAAAATCCGCAGTCATGTTAATAAGTTGAAAACTTATCGAAAAATGCAGTTCTGCTGTTGTATGTATGAAATAATTTTATTACTTTTGCACACGAAAAACACAAGTGTAAATATCTTCATTTGACGGTGAATAACAGATTGTTATCTCCGCAATATGTGAGAGAATGTCATAATAGCCGGAAATAAATCTATGCCGATACTGTAATTGTTCTTTCTGCGGCAAGTGTTGAAGTTTGGGGGCGTCTTCTCTTGGAGGTTGTATTCGATTTTTGAGAATATCCGCACGGATGTTCTCGCTGCGTTTGTTGGAATCGACTCTTGGAACGGACGGCACTTCTGCCCTGCTTCATACATAACCGGCAGTCGCCCGCCCCCGAACTAAACCTGTGTTCTTGCGACGGTAACGGGTAGAAGATAAGAAACGTTAGTGCCACTCTTAGACACTTAAAACAATGAATAGAGTCGTTCTTTGACATAATGAGAATAATAAACATTAAAACTTCCTTACAAATAAGTTCATGATTATAGCCTGTTCTTGTGGCTCAAATTAACCGACCCGTTAATTGCACCCAGTGACGTACAACAAGAAGGATAGGAATAATAGTATGTCGTTGACCCGCTTTTTTCCACACGCTTATAAAGATATGCTTTAGTTTGACTTGATGTATAACATGCGAATCTATCGGAATTGAATTGTATTATTCGCCAACTATTACCATCTTTAACAGGTGATTCAATAACATACCCAGTGTTACTTTGATAATAGAATTTCCAATCGCAATTGTTAACTGAAGTACTTTGCGCCGTATAACTATCTGAGAAATCCAACCTATTGCTAAAAGAAGTAAGAGAAATATACTTGCCATTTTGTTTTAACTTATATGAACCTGATGTAGCAGTTGTTTCCACTGTTATTTCATAACTGGTCATTTCTGTTGTTGCCGACATGTCGGCATATCCGCCATAAGTATTATTCCCAGATTTGCCAGTAAGTACTTTCCCAGTCCCCGCATTTCCTGTGGCATAAACATATTTATTAGCAGTCCAATCAGTTGGTGCAGATGTTACAAGTTCATATTTGTCAAACACCATTCCTCCTGCGATTGTTTTTGTATAAACAGGATAAAGATGAACATCAGCAGAAGATGGGTAATATTTTCCTGCTGTAACTGTCACCATGCTCAATTCTGTTGTACTTGTAGAAGATGTTGAGTATGATGTACTCCAACCTTGAAACGCCCAACCATCACACGGTGTGGACATCACGGGAGGAGTAACACCGGCATTAGCAGCGGTTTCTGTTATTGGTGTTGACGTACTTGTACCTGTCGTGTGAAAATAAACAGTCTGTGCAACAGCAGCAGCTTTTTCCACATAGAAAGAAATGCCGGATATTTGTATCAAACCATTTGAACTACCACTGGTACATACGATTTCTATCTTATAGTACAAATTTGTTGCTTGATTTGCTGATGCGATACTACATTCTTTTGTTCCTGTTGATTTGTCAAAATCGCCCAGTTCTGTCCAAGATGAAGCATTTGTTGACTTATAAAGTTTGATACTTGTTATGTTGCTAGTGGTAATTGCATCAATAGTCAAAGTAACTTTGGTTACTTTTTTGTCAATAGCAGCACTTGTTATGATTGTACCTGTAGAAGCATTATTTTTACGCCCCATTTTAATGTAACTCCAACCGTTATTGTTGTTGTTTCCATTCTCAATGTTAACGGTAAATCCATCGGTAGTATTTGACCAACTTGCAGTATAACTACTAACACCTTGGCTATTGTTGTCAGAACTAAAAACAGTACTTTTATAAACTTCATCATCTCCCCACGCACTCCCTATTCCTACTATCATCAGCATTAGCATGGCTGCAACTGCCTTGTAGCAAGCAGGTAGCAAGCTCCTCCGGGTGATTAGCGGGTGATTACCGCGTTGTTTCCGCGTCCTTCCACTGCTAACACCGTACTCTGACACGCCCTCTCCGCTACTTTTCCACTTAGGATGCGCTACCCTTGCGCTACCTTCAGGCAAAGAAAAGCCTCTTTCCACTATAGGAATACTATAGGGATACCGAAGGGATAGCCTACTTTGGAACATATCGTCTGGCGATATTTCTTCCGAAGCCACCTTACTTGTTGTTTGTTTGAGCAAGTGAGTTATCAACCCTCTGACTTTGTTGAGTAGATCCTGTTTCATATAGTTGTTTTTTATTTATTCTCATTATATTGCGTTCTTTGACATATTGAAATATAGAAAACAGAAAAAACGAATAGGACTATGAAGCCCTATTCTCGGTCGTTGCTTTGGCGGATTGCCAAAAACAACAAGATGTTATGTGGTAAACCTTATGGTTTCAAGCTGCCGATTACCTTATGGTTTGAGGCAGCCGATGGGAACGACAAGCGTGCCGTCCTTGAGAGCGTAGGCATACATGCCGGTGGCGGTCAGAACCATACGGAACGCCGGTTCGCCCACTTTGTCGGTGTCAATCTTCTTGTGAAGTTTGTTGAGCGACTTTTGCGCCTCCTCAACACTATACGTACCGCCGAGCTTGATTTCAACCAGTCCGTAGCGTCCGTTGCGAAGATGAACGACAGCGTCACATTCGAGGTTGTCTTTGTCACGATAATGGCTTACAAATCCGTTTATGGCCTCCGCATACACACGCAGGTCGCGGACTGCCATCGTCTCAAAGAGCAAGCCGAAAGTATTGAGGTCGTGCATCAAGTCATCAGGTGAAAGTCCGAGAGCTGCAGTGGCAATGCTCGGGTCAACAAAATAGCGCGTATCGCTGGTGCGGATAGCCGTCTTTGAGCGTAGATTTGTATTCCAAGCCTTCATATCTTCAACAACATAAATACTTCTCAATGCGTTAAGATATGAACCAATGGTCTTGTCTGATAATGTTATCGGTTCGTTTGTCATCAAGTCCTCACGTATCACGCTATAACTTGCTTGGGATGCCTGAAGTCTTGCTAACGATCGCAGCAACGACCGGCACCTATCAGGATTACGAAGAGTATCGTCAAAACGGCTGATATCAGACTCTGTAATGGCATCTATGTAACTAAAAGCTGTCTCTAATGCGACATCTTTCGGTTCGCTGATAGCGGATGGCCATCCTCCTCGGCAAAGCAAGAATGCAATGTCAGAGAGATTCCACTTGTTTTGGCCTACAATTTTGTTTTGCCCTTCAAATAATGACAACAGACTTACCTCTCCCGTTGACTCTTCTGACTCCCAAAGGCTCATCGGACGCATCCGAAGCCACGCAAAACGACCTGCCCCTGAATGATTGATGCGTCTATTGTCTTCTTCGTCTTCCTGATAAGGAACTGCCGAGCCGGTAAGTATAAACTGACCTTTTTTATGACGTCTGTCAACTTCCGAACGAATGCTATCCCACAAATCAGGTATTGCCTGCCACTCGTCAAAAAGGCGCGGTGTCTGACCGGCAAGCAAAGTTGGCATGTCGTTTTCTGCCATCTGACGACTTTCACGCAAGATCTGTGGATCTGCCATCATTACCTGACTTTGAGCGATTTGCTGTGCAGTTGTTGTTTTGCCGCACCATTTGGGTCCCTTAATTAAAACCGCTCCAGCCGTCCTTAACAAAAAATCCAGTCGTGCATCAGCGATGCGAGGTTTATAAACAAGATCTTCCATATTTTTGTAATGATTAGATGAACTATATTTGCGCTGCAAAGGTACAAAATAATCCCCACACAACCAAATATTTCAGACACAACTTCCGCGTTTGGCGGATTTTTATTGGACAATTTGGCGGGTTTTTGCTTCCGCGTTTGGCGGATTTTCATTGGACAGTTTGGCGAAAATAGAGTTTTCTGTTTTCAATATGTCAAATATCGTTCTCACGTTGTTTAGAGTACTTGTGAGATGTACTATATCCAAATTCAATCAGTGTCGCTTAGTGGCGCTCAGTGTCGCTTATGAAGCACACCGAAGCGGGGCTCACCATCCGCCACAGGGCGGACAGCAAGTCCGACAACCAACCTGCTTGCCGGCACAGAGCCGGCAGC
>JAFVAX010000002.1 GCA_017480285.1 Paludibacteraceae bacterium
ATTTTAGGATATAGACACTCTATTTAATAGGAAATCAAATAAATTAAGTATCAAGATGCCGTCGTCGTTGCGATAGGTTGGTTGCAATCCGCCTACGATGACTATTTTTTGGAAACTATCATCTATATGTCTCAGAGAATTTAGTTCTTGTTCTTGCTTTTCCACAGTTGGCAAAGCAAGTGCCGACTGAATATAAATGCGGTCATAACCCTTATTGCACACAAAATCCACCTCCAACTGCTTGCGCTGACTTACCCCTTTTTCGTTGCGAGTATTAAGCGTTACTTGTCCAACATCAACACTATAACCACGAATACATAACTCGTTGTATATTAGATTTTCCATAAGGTGAGTTTGTTCTATTTGTCGGAAATTGAGCCGGGCATTGCACAAACCCAAATCTTCAAAATAGTACTTTTGTGGAGTGTCAATATACCTGCGCCCTTTAATATCGTACCTTACCGCCCTATCAATAAGAAATGCATCTTGCATATAGTCAAGATAAGTTTTTATAGTACTGACGGTTATATTACTTTGCTTTACTGACTTGAAGGTGTTTTGAATCTTCGTCGGGTTGGTCAAACTACCAATGCTACTTGCAATAACATCTATCAACTCTTCTAAATCATAATCGTTACGAATGTTGTATCTGTCTTTTATATCGACAAGATAAGTATTCGTGAAAAGTTGCTGTAGGTATTCTTTCTTCTGCTCTTCTTGCAGTAAAGTGGCAACTTGTGGCAAGCCTCCCAAATACATATATTCATTCAGATAACTCTCCATGTAGGGTGCATCGGGCTTGGCTGACATAAACTCACTAAAACAAAATGGATGGATACGCACTTCATCTCCACGCCCACGAAAAGTGGTGATAACATCCTTCGACAAAAAACGTGCATTGCTTCCCGTAACATATACATCTACTTGAGGATTTTTCAGTAGTGTATTCAGCACTTCCTCAAAGCGATTCAGCAGTTGCACCTCGTCAATCAAGACATAGTATTCTCGCTTGTCGGTAATGCGTTGGTTGATAAAATCCAATATCGCCAATGGCTCTCTCAAAGGCTCATTATAGATATTTTCTAAATCCACTTGGATTATCTGTGAATCTTCTATACCATTATTGCGCAAATAGTTATAGAAAAGCGTAAATAGCAAATACGATTTGCCACAGCGACGCATACCAGTAACAATTTTAATCATTCCGTTATGCTGCCTGTCGATTAGTTTCTGCAAATAAATAGGTCTTTTGACATTCATACTGTTCAATTTTTCTGCGTATATACGCAATTATTTCGTTTGCAAAGATAGCTCTTTTATTTCAAATACGCAAATTATATTCAAAATTTCTGCGTATTTACGCAATTATTTTCTGCAAACGTGGCTTAATACAACTTTGCCATACCGAGGAACCAGTAACTGTTTCAAAGAAAGGCGACTTGCTGAATTGAAGAAAAGGTATCATTAATTCGCCATTCATTAGAGATGGCTTAAAAATTCTTGAATTTTACCAATAATTCTATATTGCTCATCCTTTGGTGGCAAGGGGAATACCAAGCTTTTCATGTTCTGGTATGTGAAATGTTTAATAGTTTGCCCCTGCCCAGTAACATATTTAATTGTGCGGTACAATTCAAACACATATTTGAAAAATAACGGAGATATGCCACCATAAAAGCGGAGCCGATGCAGAGCGTTCTGATAGTACATTTCGTCATCGCTATCCCACACAGAACATCTTCCGTAGTCTCCTCCCTCGCATATAAGCAAATCCCCCCGTTTAAGTCTATATCTCTCCAACTCATCATCAGAAAGCATAAAAGTTTTTACATTTGAGAGGTCTATACCACTCCAATAAACATTGATAGAACACAAGTACTTGTAAACCTTCCCCTTTTCTTTACCTTTGTCAAGTGTTTTGCCAAGTTGCGAGCAGGCAATATCGTAGATCCTTACCCACCGCCAGCTGTCGGGTATCTCGAAGGGAATACAGTCCGTAATATCAACAGTTTCCTTGCCCAACTTCTCATAATGCCTGTTATCGGCAGCTTTGAAGATAGTGCTCTCAGTGATGTCTTTGGGCTTGAGTTTGCCTTGCTTGACGAGTGTTTGTTTTTCTTTTCTAATTCGTTCAAGTAACTTGATAGCAGGCTCATCGTTCGGGTCTTGCGGCACAAGTCGTCCCTGTATAGCCTCTTGTAGAATGGATTTTTTGAGTAACGAATAAATATCAGTATTTAGTTGGTCAAGTTCCGATTGTGCTTTATCGTATTTTTCTATGAGAGGAAGCAGTTCCTCAATACGCTCTACAATTCTTTGTTGTTCTGCAAGTGGTGGAACACAAACCATAATTGAATTCATCTTTTCTTGATTCATTTTTGGCTGTGCTGTCCCCGTTACATAATCTACTAATGAAATGGCATTTATGTATATTTGAAGATATAGCATAAATGTGCTATTTATACAATCTAAAACATGAGCGTGGTTATTCACCCAATACTTTCCATGCGCAATAAACGCAATAGGAGTACTGCGAGAAACTAAATTAGCACCATCTTCCCCAATAAGCAATAAATCTTTATCAAAAAGATATTTATCAACTTTATCAATGACACCAGAAGCACCGTAATAATCATATATTTTAGATAAACTACTTCTTTGTGCAACAGAGAGAGGTACTCTTTCTGAATCTCGATTGATAACTAGATTACCCAATCTTTCCCATGCCCAACTGCTGGGTATCTCAAACGGTATCTCGTCGTCGATGCAGCGTACCTCGCCGCCTGCCTTGCCGGCAGACAGGTTGGCCGACTTCTCATAATGGGAATTATCGGCACTGTCCGATAGGCGATGTTCATTATCTTTGGAGCGATTGTACAACTAAAAACAGACGATTATGCTACAGCAATTCAAAGAACATTTGGAACAACATGGGATGTCGGCCAA
>JAFVAX010000020.1 GCA_017480285.1 Paludibacteraceae bacterium
CGCCTGAAGGCAACTTAACGATAGCATACTTGTCCTCACGAGCGGTGAGTTGTGCAAACACACCTGCTGAACGAACAAGAGCTGCGCCCTGACCCGGGCGGAGTTCGATGTTGTGGATAAGAGTACCCAGAGGAATGTTCTGCATAGGCAGAGCGTTACCTACTTCGGGAGCTACGTCTTTACCCGACATCACTTTCTGACCAACTTGCAATCCGTTTGGTGCAAGAATATAACGTTTTTCACCGTCAGCATAGAAAAGAAGTGCAATACGAGCCGAGCGATTCGGGTCATATTCAATTGTTTTCACTGTTGCGGGTACACCGTCTTTGTTGCGTTTGAAATCAATTACTCTGTATTTCCGCTTGTGTCCGCCACCAATATATCGCATGGTTTCCTTACCGGTGTTGTTACGACCTCCGGTACGGCTAAAACCGAATACAAGCGACTTCTCTGGCGCGGATGCAGTAATTGACTCAAAGGCGCCAATAATTTTGTGTCTTTGCCCCGGTGTAGTGGGCTTTAATTTGCGTACAGCCATTTTTGTTTAGATATTGCTATAAAAATCAATTTTATCACCTTCTGCAAGCGTTACGATAGCTTTCTTATAGATGGGTGCTCTGCCTTCAAGCAAACCACTGCGGGTATAGCGTGATTTGATTTTAGGAGTAACAACCAATGTGTTAACATCCGTAACGGTTACACCATACAGTTCTTCAACTGCTTTCTTTATTTCTATTTTGTTGGCACGGCGGTCAACAAAGAACCCATAACGATTTAACTTTTCGCCGAGGGTGGTCATTTTTTCGGTAACAATCGGTTTGATAACTACTGACATAATAAATCCTCCTCTTTTTTAAGCGTTAAAAGTTTTCTCAATAGCAGCAACACTTTCCGGAGTCAAAACAAGCACATTTGCATGAAGGATGCCATAAGTGTTCAACTCTTCGGCAGTTGTTACATCAACCTGTTTCAGGTTATGAGCTGACAAATATACAACTTTTTTTGCAGAATTCAAAATAATTAACGATTTTTTGTCATTTATTTTCAAATTTTGCAACAAATTGAGCATTTCCTTTGTTTTCGGTGCTTCAAAATCGATGTTTTCAACAACCAAGATTTGTCCTTCAGCAGCTCTTTGCGACAAAGCCGAGCGACGAGCGAGTTGTTTTACTTTACGATTGAGTTTGAAGTCATACGAACGAGGTACGGGACCGAATATGCGACCACCACCTACACGAACCGGCGATTTGATATCACCCGGACGGGCACCGCCACCACCTTTCTGGCGACCAAGTTTGCGGGTAGAACCGGCAATCTCTGAGCGTTGTTTAGCTTTATGTGTGCCTTGGCGTTGGTTTGCCATAAATTGTTTCACATCCAAATATATGGCATGTTCGTTGGGCTCAATACCAAATATGGTATCGTTCAACTGTACTTTTCTTCCAGTATCTTCCCCTTTCAAGTTTAGAATAGCGAGTTCCATATTATTTGTTTATGATAACGATTGAGTTTTTAGCACCCGGCACACTACCCTTAACGATAAGAAGGTTGTATTCGGGAATAACTTTCAGCCCTAAGAGGTTTTGAACCGTAACACGGTCTCCACCCATACGACCAGCCATACGCATTCCTGGGAACACACGGCTTGGATAAGAACTGGCTCCTACAGAACCCGGGGCACGAAGGCGGTCGTCCTGACCGTGAGTCGATTGACCTACACCTCCAAATCCGTGGCGTTTAACAACGCCTTGGAAACCTTTACCTTTGCTCGTTCCGATAACATCGACGAACGTGTTTTCTTCAAAGATGTCAACTTTGAGGGTATCACCAAGTTTAACCTCACCATCGAACTTGTCGAACTCAGCAAGGTGTTGCATTGGTTGAACACCGGCGGCCTTAAAATGACCAGCCTCTGCACGATTGGTATGTTTCTCTTTCTTTGGTTGGAAACCTACCTGTACTGCCTCATAGCCATCTTTGTCAGCGGTCTTGAGTTGAGTTACAACACAAGGACCTGCCTCGATAACGGTGCATGGGATATTCTTACCATCAGCACCAAAAACGGAAGTCATTCCGATTTTTTTACCTAATAATCCTGGCATTTTAATGAAACATTAAATGTTAATTATTTCCCGTTGTTCTCGCCATAGACTTCTTATAGGTTTTAGATTCTATAGATTCTTTAGAAACCTTAGATTCTAAATTCTCCTACGTACCATGGAAACAACGAGGTTGTTATACTTTGATTTCTACACTAACGCCACTTGCAAGTTCAAGTTTCATCAAAGCTTCAACAGTCTTCTGATTGCTTTGATAGATGTCAATCAAGCGTTTGTAGCTTGACAGTTCGAACTGCTCACGACTTTTCTTGTTAACGAAAGTAGAACGGTTAACAGTAAAGATACGCTTGTGTGTTGGCAGAGGTACGGGACCTGAAACAACTGCACCTGTAGCTTTTACTGTACGGACGATTTTCTCAGCGGATTTGTCCACGAGGTTATGATCGTACGATTTGAGTTTGATACGAATTTTTTGACTCGACATAATTGTTAGTTATTTATTTGTTATTATTTCTGCGGTCAGGGTTAAGAGTCATTTACTAACCCCGTAGCCACAAATTAAGGTATCAGCCAATATTGGCTGATACCTGTAATTACTTAATCAAATCGGCTCTGCCACCAACTTCGGTGAGCACAGCTTTTGCTATTGTACTGCTAACTTCTGCATAATGCGAGAACTCCATGCTGCTTGTAGCACGACCTGAAGTAATTGTACGCAGAGCGGTTACATAACCGAACATCTCGGAAAGTGGCACTTTAGCTTTCACGATACGGGCACCCGTACGGGCTGTTTCCATACCTTCAACCTGACCACGGCGTTTGTTCAAGTCGCCTATCACATCACCCATGTTCTCCTCGGGAGTAACAACTTCGATTTTCATTATCGGCTCCATAAGCACAGGTCTTGCTTTTGCACAAGCGTTCTTAAATGCTAATTGAGCACAAATCTCGAAGGAGAGTTGGTCAGAGTCAACGGGGTGGTACGAACCGTCAATAACTGTTACTTTCAGTTTATCAATCGGGAAACCGGCAAGCACACCATTCTTCATCGCAGACTCAAAGCCTTTCTGAATAGCAGGGATATACTCTTTTGGTATATTACCGCCCTTGACAACATCAACGAATTGCAATGTGCCTTCAAATTCAGGATCGGCAGGTTCAACACGAACAATCATATCTGCATACTTACCGCGACCACCTGTTTGTTTCTTGTAGGTCTCACGCAGTTCAACAGCCTGTGTGATAGCCTCACGGTAAGCCACTTGCGGACGACCTTGGTTACACTCAACCTTAAACTCGCGTTTAAGACGGTCGATGATAATCTAAAGGTGCAACTCACCCATACCGGAGATAACTGTTTGCCCTGTTTGTTCGTCAGTCTTTACAGTGAAAGTAGGATCTTCCTCTGCAAGTTTAGCCAAACCTACACCAAGACGGTCAAGGTCTTTCTGGCTCTTCGGTTCAACCGATATACCAATCACAGGAGCGGGGAACTCCATTGACTCAAGTGTAATAGGATGATCCTCAGAGCAGAGTGTATCACCGGTGCGGATATCTTTGAAACCTACACCGGCACCTATATCACCGGCGCCTATCACCTCAACAGGGTTTTGATGGTTGGAGTGCATTTGGAAGATACGCGAGATACGCTCTTTCTTTCCTGAACGGGTGTTATATACATACGAACCGGCATCAAGTTTTCCTGAATACACACGGAAATAGCAGAGACGACCAACATACGGGTCGGTAGCAATCTTGAATGCGAGTGCGCAAAGAGGCTCAGCCTCATCAGGTTTGCGCTTAACGGGTTGCTCAGTGCGAGGATCTGTTCCTTCAATAAACTCTGTATCCAAAGGAGAAGGCAGGTAAGCACAAACAGCATCAAGCATCGTCTGCACACCTTTGTTCTTGAACGAAGAGCCACAGATAACAGGATAGATTTTCATACTGAGAGTACCCTTACGGATAGCCATACGAATTTCTTCTTCTGTCAGTTGCGATGGATCGTCAAAGAATTTCTCCATTACTACATCGTCAAATTCAGCACAAGCCTCAAGCATCTTGTCGCGCCACTCTTTAGCTTCTTCAACAAGGTCGGCAGGTATAGGTTCTTCCACATACTCTGCACCCATTGTCTCATCGTGCCAAACAATAGCTTTCATCTTAATAAGGTCAACAACACCTTTGAAAGTCTCCTCTGCACCTATAGGAATTTGTATAGGACACGGAGTTGCGCCAAGCACTTCTTTTATCTGGCGAACAACTTCAAAGAAGTCGGCACCTGAACGGTCCATTTTATTGACATAGCAAATACGGGGAACATTGTATTTGTCGGCCTGACGCCATACTGTCTCTGATTGGGGTTCAACACCACCAACAGCGCAGAAGGCAGCAACGGCTCCGTCAAGGATACGAAGCGAACGCTCTACCTCAACAGTAAAGTCAACGTGCCCCGGAGTGTCAATAAGATTGATCTTGTATTTATTTCCAAGAAAGTTCCAATAAGTAGTAGTGGCTGCAGATGTGATGGTTATACCACGCTCCTGCTCCTGCTCCATCCAGTCCATAGTAGCGGCACCATCGTGTACCTCACCTATCTTGTGAGTCAGACCGGTATAGAATAATATACGCTCGGATGTAGTGGTCTTACCGGCATCAATGTGAGCCATAATACCGATGTTCCTATTGAAATGTAAATCTTGTTTTGCCATTTTAATAATTACCTTTTAACTAATACCTTAATATAAATTCAAAGATTCAAAGATTCAAAGATTCAAAGATTCAAAGATTCAAAAAAATCAAAAATTCATTCAAAAATTCAAAATTCCTTTATATACCTAAAAATCTGATTAGAATCTAAAGTGTGCAAATGCACGGTTAGCTTCAGCCATACGGTGCATTTCCTCTTTTTTCTTGAATGCGCCACCTTGGTTGTTGAAAGCATCAACAATCTCAGCCGCAAGTTTCTCTGACATTGAATGACCACCACGCTTACGAGCGAAGTTAATCATATTCTTCATAGAGATTGACTCTTTGCGGTCAGGACGGATTTCAGTAGGAACTTGGAAAGTTGCACCACCGATACGGCGAGACTTAACCTCAACAAGGGGAGTGATGTTATTCAGAGCTTGTTTCCATACCTCAAGCGATGTTTGCTCTTGGTTCTTCATTTTGTCAGCAACCAGCTCAAGAGCATTGTAGAATACGGAATAAGCTGTAGATTTCTTACCATCAAGCATAAGATGGTTCACAAACTTTGCCACCATAACTTCGCCGAACACCGGATCGGGCAGGATGACATGTTTCTTTGGTTTTGCTTTTCTCATTTTTGTTTAGTTTTAATTCTGCTTAACTTTCCGAAGCAGATTTGGTTGTGGTTCGCTTCAACGAAATGTCGTTTACTCAACCGTCAACACATTGTTAAAAAAATCTTGTTAGAAAAAGTTTACAGGCTTATAATTATTTTTTAGCCTTCGGACGCTTTGCTCCATATTTGGAACGACGCTGCAAACGGTTCTGTACACCGGCGGTATCAAGAGTACCACGAACGATGTGATAACGAACACCAGGGAGGTCCTTAACACGACCGCCACGAACCATTACGATACTGTGCTCTTGCAGGTTATGACCCTCACCCGGGATATAAGCGTTAACTTCCTTTTGGTTGGTCAAACGAACACGAGCCACTTTACGCATGGCTGAATTAGGTTTTTTAGGTGTTGTGGTGTAAACACGCACACACACGCCACGACGCTGCGGGCAACTGTCAAGAGCAGGAGATTTACTCTTGTCATCCAGTTCTGTTCTACCTTTTCTAACTAACTGTGAAATTGTAGGCATTGTAACTTGTTGTTAATTAAATTAAAAAAACTTTTTTACTTCATTTTCGGACATTTTCCGCCCAAAAATTGTGCAAAGATACAAAAAAAATTTCTATTTTCCAAACTTTCCTCAAAAAAAATCTTTTTTACCTATATATTTGGAAAAATAAACAAAAATACGTAAATTTGTACGCTTTATAACCAAATTATACCAAATAAAGACGATGAACGGCAGATATTTTATACTATATTTCGCTATTATCTTATCCATTTTTTTAACTTCGTGTAAGTTGGAAAATGCCGATATGTCTTGGGCACAAGCAAAAGATGCGCCTGAAGGTCGTGCTGCCGCCGCATATTGCAGTGCTGGCAATAAGGCGTATATACTCGGTGGCAGAACGACAGGTAACACTCAGTTATCTAACCGTTCGGATGATTATGCCCGTCAGTTCTTGATATACAACTCCAATACTGACAATTGGTCTGTTGGTTCAATGCCAGACGCAATCTCGCCCCGCGTTTTACCTATAGCAACATCAGTTGATAACAGTATTTACTATGGTTTAGGCTACAATGGAGGTTCGGTTGACGATACGACATCTTACTTGCGAGACTTTTGGAGATACGACCCTGGAACAGACAAGTGGGAGAGACTTGCCGATTTCCCGATTTGTCAGTCGGCGGGAGCAGTGGCGATGCCGCTTGATAATCACATTCTTGTAACTCATGGTTCGGGCAATGGCAGAAGTGAATATATTGTTGATTATGACATTTCTGCTGACACTTGGTCAATGATAGAACCTAAAAAAGAAGTCTTACCTTTCCCTCCACGGGTAGAAAATGCCGTTGGTGTCAGTTGTGAAGACGAAGCCGGTATTACAAGAGTATATATGGGCACCGGCTTTAGGCATAACAGTAGGAATATATGGGCAGAATGGTTGCCTGAAGAAACGAAATGGAAAAAAAGGCATATGTTACCAACCAAAGGGCGCAGTGCCGCCGCAGCTACTTGCGCTGGTTATCACATATATGTCGGAGGCGGTTGGCATTATGGTGATGAACAAACCAAAGGTAAGCTCTTTCAAGATGTACTACGCTATCATCCCACTGAAGACAAGTGGGAGAGTTGTGGAACATTACCCTTCGGAAGAACGATGAACTTAGTTGCATTCACTTTAGACGGTCAACCATATTTCGGTTTGGGTGAGGATCTTGAAGGAAATATGAATTTAGAGTTATGGTATTTAATACAAAATGGTCAATAATATGAATACAAAGCGTTATCTTTCAGTTCTTTTGAGTCTTTGCCTTACAGTTGTTTGTTTGGCTTGGGACTTTTGGCCATTACCTATGGATACACCTGATGAGGGTAGCGATAGTTTGGAATATATGGCAGGTGCTTCAGCTTGGGCTGCAACAAACAAAGATGTCCCCACCCTGCTTTATCATAACACACAGTCAAGGGTAAGTTCGGCTCCGTTCGGGGGAAACATAACCGCATCTTTCTTCAAGCGCGCCACGCGTCCGCAACGCTGGTTCGACTATGATTTTGCGGTACAACTGACCGGCAGGTTCGACAATCGTAAATGTACAGGTTTCTTCGACCAACTTTATGCTCACGCACGACTTTATATAGTTGATATCACGGCAGGCATAACCCCTATAAACATCGGCTCGCAAGACAATTCCTTGTCAATGGGTAATTTACTATTCTCACAAAATGCACATTCCATTCCGCATATCAGTGTTGGTATTGACAAATATACAACCTTTCCCGGAACTTACGGCTATATGGAATTCCGGCTCGGTATGACCCACGGCTGGCTAAAAGACACTAACCCGCTTGACATTAACGGTGCTGTCAAGAACGCTCTTTTGCATTACAAGTTTCTCGGTGTTCGTTTAGGCGGGCGATGGCCGGTAAATATAAGTTATGAGTTTCACCACGCCGCACAATGGGGAGGCACATCGCCAATATACGGAAAGATGGGAACTTCGGCAAAAGATTTCAGAAACATATTCTTAGGCAGAAGTGGCGGTGTAACAACTAACGACCAGATAGGAGTTCAGGGCAATCATATCGGCTATCAGGAGCTGACAATAACCATAAAGTATCCTAATTGGAACTTGAATTTCTATTGGCAGAACATTTTTGAAGACCATTCAGGCAGTTTCTTAGGTTGCGGAACAAACGCTGCAGATGGCTTATGGGGAGTTCGTATGCACCAGTCAGAGTGGCAATTCATATCTGATGTTACATTCGAGTTTCTCAATTCCACTTCTCAGTCAGGACCCTTCCACGACAGGGATGGTATCATTTATGCCGGACGCGACAGCTACTATCAAAATGGCAACTACCGTCAAGGTTGGACTTATTTCGGCAATATCATCGGCAACCCGCTTATAACGCTTGACAACAATCGTGTCCGCGCTTATCAGTTAGGTTTGAAAGGCAATATCTATGGTTTCCGCTACAGAGCAATCGCCAATTATTCAAGACATTGGGGATTGTATGAAGGCAACTATCCGCTTGCGAAAGACAGGACATATAATATCGGGCTTATGCTTGAAGTTACTAAAACGATAAAGAAATCGTGGGGATTAGATGTTTCACTTTCGCTTGCAGGCGATATAGGCAACCGCTACGACAGTGGTTTTGGAGCAATGGTGAGCATTGTCAAAAGAGGTATAATACATGCTTATTGACAAAATGGACACACCATATAGAGCCGATATAGAAAAAGAGAATAATCCTGACGATTATTCTTTTAATATAATAATGCCCGTGAAAGATTCAATAGAGAAGGCTCACGAGGCCATATCGGCGATATTAAAAACAGGCATCTCACCTGAGATTCTAACCATATACGACGATAACAGTCTGCCTGAAAATGCACTTCAATTACAAACTTGGTCAGAAAAAGAAGGTTGGACATATTGTCCTGTAAATTCTTTCACAAAGACACCTTCGCCGAATTATCTTTATGTGCTTCAGCATGCCCGCCACAAAGTTATTGGTGCAAACAAAGATTTAATAATAGTCGAGTCAGATGTGGTTGTAAGGGAAGATACCTTTGCAAAAATGACTTTAGCTAAACAAACCTATTCGAAAAAAACAGGGATATTGGCAGCCGTTACCGTTAACGAGCAAAACGAGATTAACTACCCTTATGAATTTGCGAAACAGATAAAGGAAAGCCATATAAAAACAAAAAAACATTTGAGTTTTTGTTGCACGCTTTTGACCAATAGATTTCTCAACGATTGTGATTTCGACAGTTTTTCAACAGACAAACATTGGTATGATGTAACGATATCAAAAAGAAGTTTAGAGTTAGGTTTTGACAACATTCTGCTTTTGGACACACCCGTTACTCATTATCCGCACTCGTCAAGACCTTGGAAAAAACTCAAATACACAAATCCGCTACTTTATTATTGGCGGAAATTATGGTATGGGAACGACAAAATTTAAGATATATAGTTTGCTGCTTGTCAAAAACGAGGCAGATATAATTCAGGCTTCATTGATTGACGCTTGCCGTTGGAGCGATAAGATTATCGTTATTGACAACGGAAGCACCGACGGCACTTGGGAAATAATTCAGTCGCTCGCCAATGAAAACACAAAAATCATTCCTTGGCTCAGATATGAAGGGGCGTTTCATATAGGTCTGCGTGCGATGGCATTCAATGCTTTCAAATATGAGATGCGTTGGGGCGACTGGTGGTGCGTAAGGTTAGATGCAGACGAGTTTTTTGTAGGCGATGTGCGTGAGATGCTGTCAAAAGTGCCGTGGTGGTCGCCTGTGGTAAAAAAAGAGAGTACCGACTTTGTTTTGACACAGACAGATATTGACAATCACGATTTCAGTCAACCTTTTGAACAAAACTTGCCTTATTTCATTCACTCTCTGCCACAGAAACGACGAGAACGGCGGTTTGTCAGACATAACCCCTTTCTTTTTTGGAACAAGAGATGGCGTTATCCGCACCCGCTTGGCACAGTGGCAGAGCAGGTTCTACCAGTCAATCATTATCAATATAGAAGCATAGAACAAATGCAGAAACGCTTTCTGACTCGCAGACAAGCCCGTCAGGACGGTTGCGGGTCGTTCAAACATGAGAACGGCAACTCGTGGGAAAACTATCTGCATTTGTTAGACTAACATAATTACACAACCTGAGAGATGTATAAACAGACAGTAGATATATTACAGAAAATCAATTATTTTGCATTTTTCTTACTTTTGCTATCGCTACCCTACCCGCGCCAACTTATTTCAGTTACTTGGCTTATTTGGATTATATCGTTTTATGTTGAAGGCTTGGTAAGTGGCAGATTTTTCTGTCGTCCTGCAGGGTTAAACAATAAGAAACAATTATTTCCATTCATTGGTCTTGTTATTTGGGCGGCGTGGAACTTATTATCGTCGTTATGGGCATTAGACTCTTATTTGAGTATAACCGGTATGAGCAAGATGATACCATATATCTTGACCCTACCTGTGGCACTTTACGGATTAAATGAACAATACAACACAAAAACCTGTTTAAAAGTGCTAATAATCAGTTGTCTTATAAGCATTTTAGTTTATTCTTTCACCTTCTATTGGCTTCAAAACAGCCAGTTGGCTGTAAACAAATTTTACAGTGGAAAAATCGAAAACTTTCCTTTTTTAAGTGTCAATAATTTCACACTACACATAAAACATCATTTTTATTATGGTTTTGTTATGTGTATGGGAATAATTGCTCTATTCTCATTGCGGAAACACTACGAAACAAGATACGGTAGGTTCTTGACATATACCTGTATGTGTGCTATATTAGCATTGCTCATTATAGGAATTATTTGGTCAGGGTCAAGACAAACGCTTGTCAGTGTTGTTGCACTGCTTTCAGTTGCTTTAACAAGGCTTATCAGCAATCGAAAACTCAGGCATACTGTCGGGGTTTTGATTCTTGCTGTTTCTTTATGTTTAGCTTTTGTACTGATTACCAAACATCCCAACTCAAAGGCTTTGATTACGCCATCAGAGTGGCTTGAAAATCCTATCTCAAAAAAGAACACACCTGTTGATGTGCGTACAAACATCTGGCGCATTGCACTGTCAAATGCAAAAGAATACTCGCTTTATGGAGTCGGATACAACAATTCGCAAGCCTATTTAGTGGAGAAATATAAAGAAGCCGACTTAAAAGAATTTTATACCCGAAAATTTGGCTCTCACAATCAGTTCCTCACCGTTTGGATTGAAATAGGACTGCTTGCTATGATTTTATTTACAGCCATTTGGCTTTTGCTACCTTACGGTTATAAAAAAACAGGTTTATATTTTGCAATAATCATTTTATTAGGCATGACAACAGAGCAGTGTGCAAGCGGACTTATCGAAGGAGTCATTAACATTTGTGTAAGTCTTGTATTGCTAAAACTGATATACAACGACAAAGAAAACGATAAATATCTAAAAACAAAACAAATATGATAACATTTATTGTATCTATTGTACTACTGATTGTAGGTTACTTAACCTATGGAATGTTGGTAGAGCGTGTGTTTGGAATAAACACCAACCGCCCTACTCCGGCAACCGAGAAAGCCGATGGTGTTGACTATGTAGCAATGCCGGCTTGGCGTGTGTTTCTTATACAATTCTTGAACATTGCAGGTTTAGGCCCTATCTTCGGTGCTATAATGGGTATTTTCTTTGGACCGTCTGCATTCCTATGGATTGTTTTCGGAACGATATTTGCCGGTGGGGTGCACGACTATCTGTCAGGTATGATTTCACTTCGCAAAGGCGGACTTTCGCTACCTGAATTGGTCAAATCGGAATTAGGTAGCGGTGTTGGTATGTTTATGCGACTTTTGTCAATCGTACTGCTCGTACTACTCACCACCACTTTCATGACCGGTCCTGCCAACCTGCTCAACGGAATGCTACCAAAAGTCAGCGTAATGGCTTGGCTGATAATCATTTTTGCTTATTATGTACTTGCCACCATGCTCCCGATTGACAAGATTATCGGACATTTCTACCCTATTTTTGGTGCAGTACTGCTTTTTATGGGTGTAGGTATTATGACCATCATGCTCGGATGGCATGCGAGTGATATGCCCGAACTGACCGATGGACTTCAAAATATGCACCCCAAAGGTGATGAGATGCCACTTTTCCCGATGATGTTCGTTAGTATAGCCTGTGGTGCTATCAGCGGTTTTCACGGCACACAGTCGCCACTTATGGCTCGTTGTCTCACAAATGAACGACAAGGCCGTTGGATATTCTATGGAGCAATGGTTGTTGAAGGCATCTTAGCTCTTATATGGGCAGCCGCTGCCGGCACTTTCTTCGGAGGTATTGAAGGGTTGCAACAGTTTGCAGCGGACAATGCCGGCAAAAACATAGCGGCACTCGTGGTTGATCATCTCTCACGCTCATGGCTCGGTACTGTCGGTGGCATTTTGGCTATTTTGGGTGTTGTTTTTGCCCCGATAACATCGGGTGATACCGCACTTCGTAGCGCCCGTCTTATTGTGGCGGACATATTCAATATCGACCAACGGAAAATACCAAAACGCCTTGCTATTTCATTACCCTTGTTCTTGTGCGTCTTTGGTATGTCGTTTGTGAATTTTGATATTGTATGGCGCTATTTCTCTTGGACTAATCAGACGCTTGCCGTATTCACACTTTGGATGGGAACAGTCTATCTGTATCGTGAGAGACACACAAAGCAAGGTTATCTTATTGCCCTTATACCGGCACTTTTTATGACCATGGTAAGTGTCAGTTATATTCTCATTGCCCCTGAGGGTTTCCACCTGCCCGTACAACAACATTGGATAGGATACGCTATAGCCGGAGTAGTAACTATAGCACTTCTGCTGTTGTTCATTAGATTTACTCGAAGAAATAAATAGTTTTACTTTGGATTTATTACAAAATAAAGGCAATTTTACCTTGGATTTATTACAAAATAAAAGCAATTTTACTTTGGATTTGTTACAAAAAAAGCAATATCTGTCGGTTGACAACATTGAACTGACAGATGGTACGAAATATGAACTTTATAATATGCCATATTATTATGCCGGACAAATAGAAAGTTTTGTGAAATCAAAAAGCAATATATTTACGCAATAATTAAACTCAAAAAATATGTTACAAAGAAAAGTCAGAGTTCGTTTTGCTCCTTCACCTACAGGGGCACTACACATTGGAGGCGTCCGTACTGCCTTATATAATTATCTTTTTGCCCGCCAGCATGGTGGCGACATGTTGCTTCGTATTGAAGATACCGACTCCACCCGTTTTGTTCCCGGAGCAGAAGAGTATATCATCGAAGCACTGCAATGGCTCGGCATCGAGATTGACGAAGGTATCGGGGCTTGGAACAAAAAACAAGGTGCAAAAAACACAGATAAAGGTCTTTGCAGCGAGTATGGAGAAAATGGTCCGTATCGCCAGTCAGAGCGACGAGATATTTATCACAAATATGTCAAGCAACTGCTCGATTCAGGCAAAGCTTACATAGCCTTTGATACACCCGAACAGTTGGAGCAGAAGCGTCAGGAGATAAAAAATTTCCAATACGACGCAACAACGAGAATGAGTATGCTTAACTCCCTGACATTGAGCAAAGAGGAAGTTGAGAAACGCATTGCCGATGGCGAGAAATATGTTGTCCGCTTCAAGATTGAACCAAACGAGGATGTAACAGTGCACGACCTTATTCGTGGAGATGTAACAATCAACTCAAGCATTCTTGACGACAAAGTGCTTTACAAATCAGCCGATGACCTGCCTACTTATCACCTTGCCAACATCGTTGACGACCATTTGATGCAAGTAAGTCATGTCATTCGCGGTGAGGAATGGCTACCTTCTGCCCCGCTGCATGTTCTTCTGTATCGTGCTTTCGGTTGGGAAGACACGATGCCTGAGTTTGCTCACCTGCCACTACTGCTTAAACCGGATGGCAACGGCAAGTTGTCGAAACGCGATGGCGACCGTCTCGGGTTCCCTGTTTTCCCGCTTGAGTTCCACGATCCTAAGACAGGAACGGTAAGTATGGGTTATCGCGAACAAGGCTATTTCCCGGAAGCCGTCATTAACTTCCTTGCACTACTCGGATGGCACGCCGGTGGCGACAAAGAGTTGTATTCTATAGACGAACTTATTCAAGAATTTTCGCTTGACAGAGTCAGCAAATCCGGCGCAAAATTCGACTTTGAGAAAGCCAAATGGTTCAACCATCAGTATCTGCAACAAAAGTCAGACACTGAATTGGCTGAACTCTTCATGCCAGAACTTCAGAAACACGGAATATCTGCCTTCCCGCAAGACACTCTTGAGCATATATGCGGACTTATGAAAGAGCGTGTCAATTTCGTAAGCGAACTTTGGGAACAGACAAGTTTCTTCTTTGTCGCACCAACCGAGTTTGACGAGAAATCGCTCAAGAAACGCTGGAAGGAAGAGTCGCCAAGACAGATGCAAGAGATGTACGAACTGCTTGAACAACAAGACGATTTCTCAGCCGCTAATCTTGACAAAGTTGTTATGCAGTGGATTGCAGAAAAAGAGTATGGCGTAGGTTTAGTGATGAACGCCTTTCGTATTTGCCTTGTTGGTGCTGCCCGCGGACCACATATCTGGGAGATAACAGATGTAATAGGCAAAGAGGAAACACTCCGCCGTATGCAATATGCTATGAAAACCATTGCATAACTTTTAGAACTATACCTCTAAAGTTGTCTTGAACAAAAAACAAATACGCCCTTGACCAAGAGCGTATTTGTTTTTTTTATAACTGATCCGTTAGTATTAGATACCGAGACTTGCTTTGATAGCCGGAACACGGGCTTCAGCCTCTGCAGTGCAACGCTCGTAATCCTTACCGGTAAATGGCTTTGGACTGTTCTTAACAGGTATCTCGAAGTAGAATTTGATTTTCGGTTCTGTACCCGAAGGACGAACACTTACTTTCAAACCACCGTCGGTGAAGTACTGAAGCACATTGCTTGTAGCGTTCAGTGCCATCTCTATGTCTGACTCAACCCACTTGCCGTCTTTGAGTTCGCATTGTTTCAAAGTTTTGAAGTCTTTTACTTTTATAACTTTCTCACCTGCAATCTCTTGTGGCGGGTTCTGACGATAGTTAACCATCATTGCCTGAATCTCTTCAGCACCTGTCTTGCCCGGACGAACGACATTGATAGTTGTCTCGCGTTGGAAACCATAGTCTTCGTAAATCTTCAAGAGATAGTCATACAGCGTCATACCATTATCTTTAGCGTAAGCGGCAATCTCGCAGATAAGGCAGATAGACGATGGCGAGCATTTGTCGCGAACAGC
>JAFVAX010000021.1 GCA_017480285.1 Paludibacteraceae bacterium
TAGACTGTACACTGAAACGTATCGGTGACGGGCGGGTGGCACAGAGTCTCTCGCCTCTCCGCAAAGGCAGTCATTGGACGGAACTGAACGTACAACGCTGCCATAGCCTGATAGAAAGGGGATTAATGACCAAGGCGGGCTTGCAAGCTATGCCCAAAACAAAAATATGAATATCGAAGATTACAGAGATTACTGCCTCTCGCTGGGCAACGATGTAGATGAGAAAATGCAAAACCATTATCGAAAGTTCTGTTCCCTATGCGGTAACTACAAGCACTATCAGCAGAATGCAGGCAATTTCATACCCCGTTGCGAGAAAGAACCATTCAGAAATATAGTCTCTAAAACTTGGCATGAAATATATAAGAACTGTTAGTAATCACCAAACAGTATAAACAACAAAACAGCACATGGAAACGTATTCAGGGTTGTTATGTGGGTTATGTGAGTTATGTGAAATGATGCGAAACGGAGGATTACAAAGATTTCTGCACCATTATAATTTCTTAAATACTGCTTCCATTGCCTCTGGTGCAAGGGGTGTGGCGTCTATTAGACGAAGCGTTTTGACCATGTGCAGAGTTGACCGTTTGTAGTCAAGAAAATGTTGAGTTTTAAGGTGAGATTGATATGCAACCGAGTCGCGGTAAATCTCCACTATACGAATCGTATTGGGCTTTTCTTTGACTTGCATCGGGAAGATACATATAACTCCGGCTTCGGTGGCAACAGACCGACCACCTACCGTTTGTGCAGCAGAAAGATAATCATTCAAGTATTTTTTATAAACTTCAATCTCAGCTATACGGACAATAAGATTGTTGGTAGTTATAGTGTCTTTGGCAGTATGCTCTTGTTCTAAATGTTTTTTCATTCGAGGCATGTTTTGAGTGATTATTTTGGGATCCACATAGGGGTAGTCAGAGCCATAAAGCAGATGGTCGCGGGTTGTAAGAGTCAGCAGTGCCTGAATCGTTTCTTCGGAGGGCGAGCCGGCAAGGTCAAACAATAGGCAACTGATGTTTTTCTTGAAGTCAATCTCTCCGACCAAACCGTTTTGTCGCATAACCGGATAGAGCGATTGCATTCTCGGCAATGCTATAGGCAGGTATGCACCTGCATGTGGCACAACGATACGCATATCGGGGTATCTGGCAAGAACATTCCGACTTATCATGTTACATACCGCACGAGTTGTTTCCGACAGGTACTCTTGCATGGCAAGCGGTGTCTGACGCATGACATCAGCGTTTTGTGGTGTCGGTTTGTGAGGATGAAGAATAACAAGTGCGTGTCGCTCTGAAAGGAAGGACATTAGCGGGTCTAAAACGCTGTCGCCGAGATACTGACCATATACATTCGTTGCAAGTTTTACGCCCACTGCCCCGAGCGTGTCTAACGCATATCTTGCTTCCTGAATAGCGGCATTCACATCCGGTAAAGGCAGTGTAGCACAAAAAAGAAAACGATTATCTTTGGTTTGTTTCACCAATTCTGCCATCTCCTCATTCAGTTTTCTACATTCGGCATTACATTCTGCCCCGTTGCCGAAATAAGGATGCGGAGCAGGTAGTGTCAGTATGGCTCTGTCAATACCGGCTTCATCCATCAGTTGCAAATGTGCCTCTGCCGACCATTGAGGCAAGGGAAATCCTTCGTCAAGCAACATATCGTGCTTCGCCACCAACTCACGATATGTGGTAGAGATACAATGTGCGTGATAGTCGGTTATTTGTGCAACGAGTGCAACCGACCACACAACAAAAACCAAAAAGAATACTTTTCTCATTCTACATTGCTATACTGTTTGTCATCAACCGGTTCGAGCCACTCGTTTGTAGCACCCGGTTGTTCCTGTGTATGAATAGCAAGGTGTTGCATCCAAGAGTCTTTTGCAGCACCATGCCAATGCTTAACACCTTCAGGAATGGCAACAACCGTACCCGGAGTAAGTCTGACAGCAGGTTTCTCCCACTCTTGATACCAACCTTCACCACTCAAGCATATAAGCACTTGCACAGCACCATGGTGTATATGCCAGTTGTTACGGCATTTGGGTTCAAAGGTTACATTGGCAACACCGCCGTAATATGGTTGAAGATAACTCTGTCCTGTGAAATACTGTGCGTAAGCGTAGTTGGGCGAGCCTATAGACCACTTCGTTGTTTGACCGCTGACGCTGTTGGATAGTTTATCGTAGTTTTTAGCCAATCTGCCTGCTTCTTCAAAGAGACCGTTGGCTGCGAAGGCAACAACTATACCTTGCAACTGTTCTTCGCTGACACCCATGTTGCGAGCACCTGCAATATGTGCTTTCAGTTGAGGCTCAACGCCTTGCAGACCGCTTAGAGCACTGACTGTTACGAGTTCGCGGTCGGCATAAGTGAGGTTGTCGCGAGCGAAGATATCTCCAAACAAGTGGGCTTTGAGGTAATAATCGGTGGCAGGGACAAAGGTATAGTCGAACGGTTTTCCTGTGAGTTGAGTCTGAACGGCAGTGCCTTCCTTCAAAGCGTTGTAGTTATCGGGTATTTCTGAAGCTTCTTCGCCCTGCAGTACCTTCTGTCCATTGGCTTGGCGGTTTTCTATAACTTGCTTCAAGACGCCAAGTGCGTTCAAACTACGAGGAAAACCTGTGTAAGCATACAGTTGTGAGAGGGCTTCTTTTATCTGGCTGACGGTAAGGTCAGTATCGAAACCATCGTTGATGGCTTTCTCTAATTCGGCAAGGTCGCCTTTGGCTTCATGACAAGCAATGGCAGACATTGCCGATGCTTGCTCTGATGTAAATGAAAGTTTTTGCATATCTTTGTTTTCTTTTGTTTGCTTTGGACTGCAGGCAGTAAGTAAAAACGCTGTTGCAAGAATAAAAATAGTCTGTTTCATAGTAAGTTAACCTTTAGATGTATCAAAGTTCTGTTCCGTTGAGAGTATAAGTTTTGCCGTTGCGGATGATATAGACTTGTCCGTTACGGAAAATTTTTTCAGCCACTCCTGAAGATATGGCAGTAGAGATGTCTTCCGTCAAAGTAGAAGCTGTTTCAAAACGCACTGTTACATTTCCCGTTCCTAATGCCAACGCAAGCCCAGACGGGTCGGTCACACTACCGATACGAGTATAACTGTAACTGCTGTTGAAAGTCTTGTAGAACAACACTAAACAGTCATTTTGGTAAAGCATAAGATCGCCGGATTGGATAGTGCCGGGTTTGTAAGTGTCGGTTGGTAATGAAGAGTTCAGATAGTAGTATTTCTCGTTGCCGTTCAACTCTGACATATTGATGGTAAGTGGCAGAAGTGAGAGAAAAGCACGACCTGTAGGAGTGTCTTGTATTGTTGCGGCAAATGTCTGATTGCCAACTATTATGTTTATGTTTATAGTTGTTTCCTTTTCCTCCAATCCACATGTGCTTACCCAATCAGTAATGAGCGACTGCAAGTTATGTCGGTTGGAGTTGTTTATCCATAAGTTCTCGCTCAGGTAATTGCCTTGAGGCACAAGTCTTTTGCAGTCAGCCACCAAGCGGCTAATGCTACTTGATGCAGACGAAACAATAAGACCTATGTTCTTGCCTGCCATCTGCGGTCCGTAATTGAACAGGAAAGTTTGCATTATAGCAGCCATCTGACTCCACCAAAGCGGAGTTACGATAATGATGGTTGAGTAATCGCTCATTGAGACATTCACAGGGTCTATTGCAGGATAGGACGCAGCGTCGTTTGGAGCGTCATTGATAGCATTGAGCAACTGCGTACCGAGGGCATAACCATTTGCCTCGTATTTAAGTCCCTTTTCGGCCGGCTCGATTTCCACTACATCGGCGGAGATATGTTTGGTCAGTTCGGCAACAATCGCCTCGCAGTTACCGGTATAACTGTAATACGCCACAAGGGTTTTACTATTTGCAACAGCGGATAAGCACACCGCCGCAAGAAAAAAGAGAATACGTTTCATGTGTGTGTTGATATGTTTCATGTGTTTCCAATTGCGAGTGCAAAGGTACTGATTTTTTCTGACATACAATTATCTGATTTTAGGAAAGACTTGCCTATTTCCCGAAAACCGAGTTTTTAGTATTTCATTTTGAAGTAGTCCAACAACGCCTTGTAGTGGTCTTGTGCGGTGAGGCAGGTATCGCGGAGATAGCCGTTGGTCTGCCCCCAGTTTCGGATGCCACGATAGTAGAATAACCGCAGGTCTTCGGTGATGATAAACGGCACTTGTCCGCTTTGCAGACACTGCCAGAAGAGCAATAAGCGCTCTATACGACCGTTCCCGTCCTGGAAAGGATGGATATGCTCAAAATGCACATGGAAGTTCAATATATCATCGAACGCCACTTGCTTGAGCGCGTTATAATCGGCAAGTTTAATTCAAAATTCGCTGCGAAGATACTAATTTTTGCCGACATCGGCAAGTTTTCCGGCAAGAAAATGCGAATTTTCTTTATTTTTTTGCCGATATATGCAAGTGTCTTGTCTGAATTGCCGATTATTAAGATTCCGCCAAACAAGACATGCTTACTACCGGCGTACGACTCACATACGAGACACCTACGGGACGATAGCACCCCGAAAATCGCCTCTTTTCGACCCTCAAAAGTTTCCGATTATTAAGATTCGCGTTCTTAGCCACAAGGGCACGATTATTTCGGCAAATGGATCGCAAGA
>JAFVAX010000022.1 GCA_017480285.1 Paludibacteraceae bacterium
GTGCGTTCTCTGGATGTAGCAGTTTGACTTCGGTAACTATTCCTAACAGCGTTACAAGTATCGGCGACTATGCGTTCTATAATTGTAGCAGTCTTAAATCAGTAAAAATTGAAACTACCACTCCGCCGGGAGTGTATAAGTACTCATTTCCTCAAAACCAAATAGTCTATGTGCCACTTGGATCATTGGCTGCATATCAAAATACTACATGGAAGAATTTTGATTTGAGAGTTTTTGATGTGACTGCGACTAAGAGTGAATCAATGCCTACATCAATAAACATTTCTTTTGGCAACAATACAACACGAGAATTAATCGCTTCTTGTGGTATGGAAGGCGGTGAAACCTTTGATGGAAATGTCGTAGAATATATAGGTCTTGAGCCGGAAAGTAAATATGAAGATGTTCCTTTCTTTGTAAAAACTCCCAAAGATGACTATATGACAACTACTTTGTCTTTCACCACTTCCACCCTTGAACTCACCACTCAACCTGCCAAGCCGGTATCGGAAAGTGTTGCTATTCTGCTTGCAGAGACGAATATGGCAGATATAGAGACAAGTTGCGGTTTTGAGTGGCGTCGTTACGACGCGCCCGAAGAGATGCCCTCAAACACTGTTTGGTGCCCTGTGGCAAACGGACTGATGGCGGGCAGACTCAAGAACCTCAAAGATGATGCATACTATAAGTATCGTGCTTTCTATAAGTCCGGTGTCGGCAATATGTACTACGGCGATTGGGTTGCCTTTGGTACTCAGGATGTGGCAGTTGAGTTTGACCCCATTCTCTACACCTACGAAGCCACCGATGTCAAACGAACTCAAGCCCGTCTGCGCGGTTATGCCCTCGCCGGTTCGGAAGACTTTACCGAACAGGGCTTCGAATACTGGGTAGAAGGTCGTGCCAATGAAGGTACAAACGGTTCTGCAAAACTACCTCAAGCACACAAACTTGTATCTGGTGCAAGTGCAGATGATTTATATGTGCATCATACTGTTACCGCATCCGGCATAAGTATGTCCGTAAGTCTTACTAACCTTGACGAAGGCACTGTTTATCACTACCGTTCGTATGCCAAGATAGGCGACAAAGTGCTGTATGGTTCGGAAATGAGTTTCACCACTCAAGGCGAATACCGCTATACCGTTACATTCGTTGATTATGACGGTACTATTATTGACACCCGCCAAACGACCTATGGTAACTCTGTTGAAGCACCCGAAGCACCGCTTCACGAAGGACTTGAGTTTGTTGGTTGGGATACCGACTTCTCATCTGTTACTGACGACATTACCGTCAAAGCCATATATGCAGATGTTGTAACGGGCATAGCCGAACAAGAGGGACAAGCCATTAGCATAGTACGCAAAGTGTTTGACCCACAGACACATACTATTTATGTGCTTATGCCTGACGGACGGATATATAATTTGTTAGGCGGAAAGATAAGATAACACTATTGGTGAGATAAACAAAAAATTGGTCATTAAGGCAATAACTTAATGACCGATTTTTTCTATTTCTTATATAAACCTACACGCCAATACCATTAGTGTTTTGAGAGAATTTCAGGAATAAAACCAACAAGATAAAAGGGTAGGTACAACTTTTACGAAAGATACTCAAAATAAATGAATTAACCAAATTTTTGTTAGATTTTCAAACCAAAATCTAACAAATTTTGTTAGAAAGTCGAACCAAAATCTGACAAATTTTGTTAGATTTTCGAACCAAAGCCCTAAAATTTATATAAGAATAGTAAAATTCATATTCCTCTTTCCTAATTTCTCATTCCTCATTTCTCATTCATTATCTCTTTTGCCACTTTTTGGAGATATTCAACGGCGGCATCGTGGTCGTTGGGAATGATGCCGTCAAGAATAGCGTCTTTGACTTTTGTTTTCAGTTCGCCTACGGTATTGCAGGGTGGTAGTTGGAACATCTGCATAATCTCAAGTCCGTCAACAGGCGGTTGGAAATTGCGTATGCGGTCGCGCTCCTCCAGATCATGCATCTTCTCGCGAAGCAACACATAATTAGCACGATAGCGTCTCACTTTCTCTTCGTTCTTTGAGGTTATGTCAGCCTCACAAAGAATCATAAGGTCCTCAATGTCGTCGCCTGCCTCGAACAGCAGTCGCCTTACTGCCGAGTCGGTAACAGTGTCTTCAATGAGGTTGATAGGGCGCATGTGCAAGTCCACAAGTTTCTGTACATACCGCATCTTTTCGTTTAGTGGCAACTTCATCTTCTCAAACAGCCGAGGCACCATCTTACTGCCGATATAATTATGATTATGGAATGTCCAACCTTGTTTGGCGTCCCATTGTTTGGTTTTCGGTTTTCCAATATCGTGAAGCAGTGCCGCCCAGCGAAGCCACAGATTATCAGATTTCTGTGCCACATTATCAACAACGGTAACAGTGTGCTGAAAAATATCTTTGTGTCCTCGCCCGTCTTTTGTTTCAACACCTTTTAGTGCAGCAAGTTCGGGGAAAATGAGTGAGAGAAGTCCGGTTTTTTCAAGTAGCGAAAGTCCGATAGACGGTCGTCTTGAGAGCATTATCTTGTTCAGTTCATCGTTGATACGCTCTTTGGTGATGATGCGTATTCTCTCTTTGTTTTTCTCAATAGCCTCGTATGTGGTGATATTCAGGTAGAAACCTAACTGCGAAGAGAACCTTATTGCCCGCATCATACGGAGCGGGTCGTCAGAAAAAGTGATGTCAGGGTCGAGCGGTGTGCGGATGATACATTGCTCAAGGTCATATTCGCCGTTGAAAGCATCAATGAGTCCGCCATAAAAGTCTTTGTTAAGACATATTGCCATTGCGTTGATAGTAAAATCGCGACGCCTGAGGTCGTCTTCCATTGTGCCGTTCTCAACAATGGGGTTTCGGCTTTCACGGTGATAAGACTCTTTGCGGGCACCGACAAACTCCACTTCCATATTCTTGTATTTGACATGGGCAGTGCCGAAGTTGCGAAAAACAGATAGGTGCGCTTTTTTGCCTAACTTGCGTGTCAAAGCGGCTGCTAATTCAATACCACTACCTACAACTACGACATCTATATCTTCGCTATGTCGATTGAGCAAAAGGTCTCTTACCCAACCACCCACGACGCAGCAAAAAACGCCCATTTCATCGGCAACTTCACCTATCAAATGGAGCATTGGAGAGTTGAGTTTCTCGTTGTCTAAATAGCGTTTAGGGGTTGTATAAACAGAGTCGACCATTGTGTTGTTGAATAATTTTTTGGTTGTACAAAACAAAAAAAACTGCCTAACAAACAATGTTAGACAGCCGTAAGACAAAAATGGATGTTTCCAAAACCAAAGACAGCAAAATCTTTGAGTTGTATATATGAAATCCAGTTTTTGTGGTCTCAGTAGGGCTTGAACCTACGACCCCCTGATTATGAGTCAGGTGCTGCTAACCAACTGAGCTATGAGACCTTCGTCAGAATTTTTTTCGACACGGAATTTTTTCGCTTCGCTCAAAAATTAAAGTCTCAAAAAATTCTTCCTCTATAAAATTCAAACACTTCGTTGGTTTGAATTTTATCTCTTTTCAAAGTTTTTCAACACAGAATTTTGGAAAATTCCAAAATTGCGGTGCAAAGATACAAAAAATTACTGAAAAAACAAAAAAAAATGCAAATTTTAATTATTTTTCCACTTATGGTGATTAGATTTGTAATTTTTCGAAATAATTTGTAAATTTGTAGCGGAAAACAATGAAAACTAAACATTATTAGATGACACCCGAATTAGAGGAATATCTGTTTGCACATTCAACTAAGCAGTCGGCATTATTGCAATATATCGAACAGAAGACAAACCAACTGACCACCCATCCGCACATGCTTTCAGGTGCTTTGCAAGGTGAGTTGTTAAGGATGTTTTCTTTAATGATAAAACCCCGACGGATACTTGAGATTGGTACTTTTACAGGCTATTCCGCTAATTGCCTTTTAGGTGGTTTGGCATGCGATGGTGAACTGCACACCATTGAGAAAAATGATGAACTTGAAGATTTTCTGTCGGAAGTGCTTTTAGATGAGCGTATTCATCTACATATAGGAGATGCCAAAGAAGTGCTAAAACAGTTGATCGACAGTCAGTTCGATGTGGTTTTTATTGATGCAGACAAGCGTGAGTATGTTGAGTATTACAATCTTGTCTTTCCTATGGTTCGCCCCGGTGGATGGATTTTAGCCGACAACACCGTTTGGGACGGACATATAATAGACCCTTTGTATAATAACGATAAGCAAACTCAAGGTTTGCAACATTTTAATGACTTGATTGCAGGTGATGACCGTGTGGAAAAACTAATGTTACCTATGCGCGACGGTATTACCTTGATTTATAAAAAACCTTAATACAAGTATGGCACCAAGACGACCTGTAAGAGAAAAGAGAACTACACCGGAAGATGATTTCAATCAAATAGATGATTTCGGTCAAAATAACGGTTTCGACAACAAAGAGATAAAAGTTGAGTCTGCGTGGAAACAGCGTTTCAAGCAGATTTTGAGCGACGATAGAGTGCGTATCGCTTGCGGAATTGTTCTGCTTGCAGTTGCGTTGTATGCGCTTGTGGCTGTTGTTTCGTTCTTTTTCACCGGTCAAGCCGACTTCTCTGTTTTAGACAATCCGCCACAAGGTATAAGAGCCTTGCGACGCGAGATACAGAACTGGGTGGGAGTAGTAGGTGCGCGTCTCTCGCGATGGCTTATTGATAGTACTTTCGGCATTAGCAGTGTGGCTATGCTGGTGTTTGTTTTTATGTCGGGACTCAGACTGCTTGGCGTAAAATCTGTCAATGTCCTTAAAACATTCTTTCACTCGCTTTTCTGGCTCGTATGGGGCAGTTTTGCTTTTGCTTTTGTTCAACAGTCGCTCAACCTGAACCTGTTTTTCCGTTTGGGTGGCAAGCATGGGCAACAGTTTGTGGGCTGGGCAATGTCCTATATCGAAGCCTTAGGTGTGCTCTTGGTTTTGGTAGTGAGTCTGCTTATTTATTTCATAATAATCGACAGAAACACTATTCCAAACCTTGTTCGCCTATGGCAGTGGCTGAAAGGTTTGTTTAAGCGCAAGCCAAAACCAGTAGTGCAGACTATTGACGGACCGACTATTGAAACGAATGACGATGATTTAGCAGGTGAAATAGAACAAATCGGTACTGTCGCAGAGCGTGAAGATGCCGACGAAGTTGAAGAAAACGGGGAAGAAGACGATAATGATAATAATGGCACTAATGGTGGCGGAATAGTTATCAATGAAACCTTTGAAGAAGAGATGGTTGAAGAGAATAAAGACGACGACAACCAAGACGATGACAATAAAGAAGGTTCGGAAGTAAAGATGGAAATAAAAGAAGGTGTTGAGGAGGAACTTGCTGAAAACGACCCTGAATATCTGCTCAAGAAACTCGGTCCGTACGACCCGCGTAAAGATTTGGAGTACTTTAAGTTCCCGTCAATAAGTCTTTTGCGAACCTACGACAATGAGACTAAACCCATCATTGATATTGAAGAGCAAGAGGCAAACCAGAAAAAGATTGAACATGCACTGAACAGCTACGGCATCGGTATAAAGCAGATATCAGCCACTGTCGGTCCTACCGTAACGCTCTATGAGATAGTGCTTCAAGAAGGCATCAAACTGTCGCGTATAAAAAATTTGGAAGACGATATAATGATGTCGTTAGCCGCCAAAGGTATTCGTATCATTGCCCCTATCCCGGGAAAGAGTGCCGTCGGTATAGAGGTGCCTAACGAGAAAGCGCAGATAGTGTCAATGCACTCGCTTATAGCATCAAAGAAGTTCCAAGAGGAGAAGAAAATGGATTTGCCTGTGGCTATTGGCAAGACCATTACCAACGAGATTTTTATGTTTGACCTTGCCAAGACCCCGCACTTGCTCGTGGCAGGTGCTACAGGTATGGGTAAGTCTGTCGGTCTGAACGCTATCATTACATCGCTTCTCTATAAGAAACACCCGTCAGAACTGAAACTTGTGCTTGTTGATCCTAAGATGGTTGAGTTTACTCTGTATCGCCCGCTTATTAAGCATTATCTGGCGGCTATGCCCGATGTGGAGCCGGAAGATATAATAATAACCGACTCATCGAAGGTAATCAACACTCTCAATTCGTTGGTTATTGAGATGGAAGACCGCTACAAACTTGTCATGGCAGCCGGCTGCAGGAATATAAAAGAGTATAACCAGAAGTTTATCAACCGCCGTTTGTCGCCTGACAAGGGACATCATTATATGCCGTATATCGTAACGATAATCGATGAGTTCGGCGATTTCATCCTCGTAGCAGGCAAAGAAGTGGAGCGGCCTATTCAGCGTCTTACGCAGAAGGCGCGTGCCGTTGGTATCCACCTTATCCTTGCCACACAGCGTCCTTCCGTCAATGTCATAACCGGTGTTATAAAAGCCAATGTGCCGACGCGTATCTCTTTTGCTGTCAGAAGTATAGTTGACTCGCGTACTATATTAGACCAGAAAGGAGCAGAGCAACTTATCGGTCGTGGCGATATGCTCTATTTCAGCGGGCAAGATCCCGTGCGTATTCAATGTGCACTCGTTGAGACTGAGGAAGTGGAAGAGATTGTGAAGAGTATTTCCGAACAGCAAGGTTTTCTTGATTGTTATGCTCTGCCCGACTATGTTCCTGAAGGTGGTGGCGATACCGGTGAGAGTCGTTCAGGACAGGTTGATACCAAACGCCTTGACCCGCTCTTTGAGGAAGTGGCACATTTCGTTGTGGAAAATCAGCAAGGCTCAACAAGCGTACTCCAGCGTAAGTTTGAGATAGGATATAACCGCGCCGGCAAACTGACCGACCAGTTGGAGGCTGTAGGTATTGTAGGACCTAACAACGGACCTAAAGGCAGGCAAGTGTTGGTGCAAGACCCGGGCACTTTGGAACAGATTTTGTCAGGTCTGAGACAACCAAAGGTTTAACCTTTTGCAAAGACTCTATGCGTTAGAAAAACTATAGAAATGAAAAGACTTATATTCATATTGTTATCGGTGTTCTCGCTGAATGCTCTCTACTCGCAAAACGAAGTGTTGGAAGCAATGATTCAGCGGTTCAAAACGGAGTATTTTGTCTCGGACATAACCATAACCATAACCGAAAACAATCAACCGATGACCTTTACGGGCAAAGTAAAACTGCATTCTGAGCAGTTTTATATTGCGTATATGGATGGCGAGATGGCTTTCGATGGCACTACTATGTACAACTACCAGGAAGACATTGACGAACTGACACTTTCCTATCCGACGATGGCAGAGCAGATAGATGCCAATCCGATGCTTTTTGTAGAGTCGCTTTTAGAGGAAAGCACAGTGCGTCAGACTGATAACGAGAAGCAATATCTCTTTACCATAACGCCCAACAACAAACAAGCAGGTGTCAGTCGTTTTACTTTAGTTGTAAATAAACAAACACAACTGCCTGAAAAAGCATCAATGGTTGAGAATGTCAGTCGTGAAACAAAACTTGTATTCAATAACTCCAAATTTACTAAAGAACCACAGATATTCAGCATCGAGAAAGATGGTGCTACTATAACAGATCTTCGTTTACCATGAAAACAGAACACATCCGTTGCCTTATCATAGGCTCAGGTCCTGCCGGTTATACAGCCGCTATTTACGCTTCGCGTTCGAACCTTCAACCAGTCCTTTATGAAGGCATACAACCAGGCGGACAACTAACCACTACTACCGAAGTCGAGAATTTTCCCGGGTATCCTGATGGGGTCAATCCCTTTGATATGATGAGCGACTTTCGCCGTCAGGCAGAGCGTTTCGGGGCAGAAATTCGTTCCGGTGAGGTTACCAAAGTCGATTTCTCAAGACAGGACGGAGTGCTCAAAGTGTGGATTGACAACGATTTACAGATTGACGCTGATGCCGTTATTGTGGCAACAGGTGCCTCTGCCAAGTATCTTGGTTTAGAAACAGAACAGACCTATAAGGGCAAAGGTGTCAGTGCGTGTGCCACTTGCGATGGCTTCTTCTACCGAAAAAAAACAGTGGCAGTGGTAGGTGGTGGCGATACCGCTTGCGAGGAGGCACTGTATCTGAGCAGTCTGTGCAAACAGGTTTATCTGATTGTCAGAAAGCCATTCCTTCGTGCTTCAGAGATAATGCAACAACGGGTAAAAGAAAAAGAGAACATAACAATCCTCTTTGAGCATAACACCCTTCGTCTGACGGGAAATGACAAAGTGGAAGGTGCTGATTTAGTTTATCGCAAAGGTGAAAAAGACGAGCGTCAAGTGCATATTGATATCGACGGTTTCTTCCTTGCTATCGGACATACACCTAACTCTGCTTTGTTCAGCGACTATCTCAAAACCGACTCTCAAGGCTATATCCTGACCGATGGCGATACTCCTAAAACAAATGTCGAAGGTGTGTTTGCGGCAGGCGATGTGGCAGATCCGAGATACCGACAGGCTATCACCGCTGCGGCATCGGGTTGCAAGGCGGCAATAGAAGCCGAAAAGTATCTGCAATAATTCGCCTAACTTCTTGCAAATCAATCGTTTTTCCGGTTTCTTTTTGAATAGAAGTTACACCTTTATCGGTGAAACCACAGGGGTTGATATAACTGAAATAGCGCAAATCGGTATTTACATTTAGCGCAAAGCCGTGCATCGTTACGAAATGTGCGGCTCTCACTCCAATAGCACATATCTTTCTTGCTGCGGGGGTATGCGCATCAAGCCAAACGCCCGTTGCATGTTCTAATCGCTCACCTTTGATACCGTAGTAATCAAGCGTGTCTATTACTACCTGCTCCAAAAGGTTTATATACGATTTTAGTCCTATATTCAAAAGGCTTAAATCGCAAATAGGGTAGCATACCTGTTGCCCGGGACCGTGAAAAGTGATGTCGCCACCACGGTCAATGCGCAAACAATCGGCATTTATCTTGTGAAGTTCATCTTCGGTTAAGAGCATGTTACTATCTTTGCCGTGCTTGCCTAAGGTATATACCGGCGGATGTTCGCAAAACACAACTGTAGCAACAATATCGTTCTTGCCGACATTCTCCACTTTTGTGTCGAACAAATGTTGCTGTCTTTCCCAAGCCTGTTTATATGGAACGAGTCCCCAATCTTCAAAAACTATATTCATAGAGTGCAAATTTACGATTTTTTATGATAAAAGCAATTAAAATTGTAGAAAATTTGCTCTTTTGTATAATTTTTTGTAACTTTGCACGATTTTTTGGAAAATAGCCAAAATGTCAGTTATAAAAGTTGTTGTTCTTAATGTAAATCTTGACAGCCTTGAAAGTTAAAAGCATTTTAGTTAGTCAGCCCAAGCCCCAAGATGGCAAATCTCCTTTTTTGGATATTGCCAAGCAATACGGTGTTCGTGTTGATTTTCACCAGTTTATCCGCACCGAAGTGTTGAGCGCACGCGAGTTTCGTTTGCAACATATCAATATATTAGACTATACTGCCATAATGTTCTCTTCTCGTCACGGTATAGATTTCTTCTTTAATCTTTGCGAACAACTTCGTGTTGTGGTGCCCGAGACGATGTACTACTATTGCATTTCGGAGCAGATTGCCAACTACTTGCAGAAATATGTGCAGTATCGCAAGCGCAAAGTGTTTTTTAGCAATGGCAAAGACTGGCAGGGCGTTATATCTTCAATGCAACGACATAAGGATTTCAAGTTTCTTATGATTATGTCGGATAAGCACAACAACGATGCCCTCGACTTTTTTGCAGAGAACGGCTTGACGGTTCAACCGGCTATAATGTACCGCACTGTTCAGAACGACCTCCCAAAAGGTTCGTTCCGCAACTATGATATGTTTGTGCTCTACACTCCAACAGGTGTAAGGGCTTTCAAGCACTCTTATCCAAGATTCAAACAAGGAGAACGAGTACTTGCCTGCTGGGGTGTCAGTACAGCAAAAACAATGGAAGAGTTAGGCTTGAGAGTTGATATTCAAGCACCTTCTGAACAAAACCGCTCAATAACGGAAGCAATACAAACTTTTATGGCAGAGAATCAGGCTCAATGAAAAACCATGCCTTCCCTAAAAAAGCCAAATTATGTGGTCAACTACGCATCGAACAACTGTATAAAAATGGTAGAAATGTGGTAGTTGCACCTTTGCGTTTTACTTTTCGTAAAACGGAGAAGGACCCTTCTGTAGAACCCGTCAAAGTGTTGGTATGGGCGGCAAAACGACTTTTCAAGCGCGCTAACGAGCGTAATAGAATAAGAAGACTTATACGCGAAGCATATCGCCTGAACGCTGATATTGTTAAAATACCTTTTGCTAAAACCAACGAGACACTTCTTCTCGCCGTCAATTATATAGAAAAGACTGAACTGCCGTATAAAACTATCGAAACGGCTATGATACAGGGTTTGAGACTGATAGTGGAAAGACTTAACAAACAAAAAAAATCAGCCGACAATGCCTAATCGCATTCAAACCATATTTAGAAAGGCGTTTCTGTTGCCTGTGTATTTCTATCGTTTCGCTATATCACCACTGTTTCCTCCTGCTTGCAGATACAAACCCACTTGTAGCCGATATATGATTGAAGCAGTTATGAAATACGGAGTGTTTAAGGGCGGGTGGTTAGGTATAAAAAGAATTATGCGATGCCATCCGTGGGGCGGATCCGGCTACGACCCCGTACCATAAATAGATAGTTAATAATTGATATTTAATAATTCATATCTCGTTGTAGTTCTAAAATCTCTAAATATCTAAGACTTCTAAATCCTCTAAAATCTCTAAAAAATGCGAATAGATATAATAACAGCAGTGCCTGAACTATTGGAAAGTCCGTTGAACCATTCTATCATAGAGCGTGCAAAAAAGAAAGGACTTGTGGAAGTGTATGTGCATAACCTTCGCGACTATACGCTTGATAAGCACCGCAAAATTGACGACTATGCCTTTGGCTTTGGTGCCGGAATGGTGCTGCAAATAGAACCTATTGACAGACTTATATCGAAACTTACTACTGAGCGACATTACGATGAAATTATCTTTACCGCACCTGATGGTGAACCATTCAAACAGAAAGATGCCAACCGTCTCTCAATGGTGGAAAACATCATTATTCTTTGCGGACATTATAAAGGTGTTGACCAGCGCGTCAGAGATCATTTCATTACAAAAGAATATACCATAGGTGATGTCGTTTTGACCGGTGGTGAGATGCCGGCTGCAATGATGACCGATGCTATTGTCAGACTCCTTCCAGGTGCTATAGGCGATGAGACATCTGCTCTGACCGACTCGTTTCAAGACAACCTGCTCGCACCACCTGTCTATACACGTCCCGCTGAATACAAAGGCTGGCGTGTGCCCGATATACTTATCAGTGGCAACCAAGCCAAAGTGGACGAGTGGCTCTACGAACAAGCACTCGAACGAACTAAACAACTCCGCCCAGACTTGTTGGAGGAATAATCGATACCTCCGCTTTATTATGCCTAATTAGTTATACAAACAAAGAGAGTTATTTGAGTTATATAAAACACATAATTATTTAATTTTTGTTTCCTGTAGGGAACAAAATCGTATGAATTGGTTAAATAAAGAAATGCAACTTGTTAAAGTTGCGTTTTTTTGTTGTTTTTTCAAATTTATTTGGATAAATTAAAATTTTTGCGTATTTTTGCGGTGAAAAATCAATTTTAATCCGATTAAATTATGAATTTTAGGTTTTTTTCGCTTCAAGAAGCAAACAGACACGAGCCTATAAAGGTTGATTTGAGTCAGGTGAAGGCTAAAGATATGTTTGCAACCGATGTCTTTACTCGCGACAGTATGGCTGAATATATTGCCGACAATACTCTTCGCGAGTTGTTTGCCTGTATCGACAACGGTAAGCCACTGAGTAGAGATATTGCCAACAGTGTGGCTATTGGTATGCGTAAATGGGCGATGGATAAAGGGGCTACCCACTATACACACTGGTTTCAGCCTCTTACCGGCGGTACGGCAGAGAAACACGATGCTTTTATTGCGATAAACGCTCAGGGGCATCTCATTGAAGAGTTTACAGGTAATGTCCTATACCAACAAGAGCCTGATGCTTCGAGTTTTCCGAGTGGCGGTATTCGCAACACCTTCGAAGCACGTGGCTATTCTGCGTGGGACCCGTCGTCGCCGGCTTTCGTCATAGGTGATACACTCTGTATCCCTACTGTATTTGTGGCATATACAGGAGAGGCGTTAGACTATAAAACACCACTTCTGCGTTCCACTGCCGTGCTTGACAAGGCGGCAACTGATGTGGCACGCTATTTTGACAAAGGTGTTACAGGTGTTGTGGCTAACCTCGGTTGGGAACAGGAGTATTTTCTTGTGGATGAAGCCTTGTGGAATGCCCGTCCGGATATGAAACTGACAGGCAGAACACTCATGGGACACGATAGCGCAAAGAACCAACAACTTGAAGACCATTATTTTGGAGCTATACCTGAGCGTGTGCTTCAGTTTATGCGAGAACTTGAGATAAGTGCCCTCAAAGTAGGTATTCCACTGAAGACTCGTCATAACGAAGTTGCTCCAGGGCAGTTTGAGATGGCACCCATCTTTGAGGAGGTGAATATATCCAACGACCATAACCTGCTTGTTATGTCGCTTATGGATACTGTGGCTCGCAAGCATCATTTCCGTGTTCTGTTGCACGAGAAGCCATATGCCGGTGTGAACGGTTCGGGCAAACACTGCAACTGGTCGCTGCAGACCAACAACGGCACCAACCTGCTTGCTCCCGGACATAACCCGTATCAAAACTTGCAGTTCATCACATTCCTTGTTAATGTGCTTATGGCTGTAAAGCGTCATAACGGACTTATCAAAGCCTCTATCGCTTCGGCTACCAACGAACATCGTCTTGGTGCTAACGAGGCACCACCTGCCATCATTTCTGTTTTCTTAGGCAAGCAGATAAGCGAGGTGCTTGACAAGTTGGAGCATACCACTGCCGACAAGGCTATCATCATCAATGCAAAGAAAGAGATGAAGTTAGGGCTCTCCACCATTCCGGAGATATTGCTTGACAACACCGACCGCAACCGTACTTCACCTTTTGCTTTTACCGGCAACAGGTTTGAGTTCCGTGCCGTCGGGTCGTCAGCCAACTGTGGGGCTGCTATGTTAGTGCTTAATTCTGCTGTTGCGGCACAACTTATTCTATTCAAGAAGGCTGTTGATAAACGCATTGAAAAAGGCGAGCCGAAAGAGAGAGCCTTGTTTGCAGTAATAAAAGAGTATATCATTGAGTCCAAACCTATTCATTTTGAAGGCAACGGATATAGCGATGAGTGGAAAAAGGAAGCGCAGAAGCGCGGTTTGGACTGTGAGACTACCGTTCCTTTGATTTTTGACAGATACTTGTTGCCTGATAGTATTGATATGTTCCGTTTGACAGGTGTGTTAAGCGAAGCCGAACTTCGTTCCAGAACGGAGGTTAAATGGGAGACCTATTCAAAGAAACTGCAGATTGAGAGTCGGGTGCTCGGCGATTTGGTTATAAACCATGTACTGCCCGCTGCGAAGAGTTATCAAACAATGCTTTTGCAGAATGTGCTGGCTGTCAAACAAGTGTTCTCTGAAGACGAAGTCAAGTCGCTTAATGCTCAGGATTACAGTATCATCCGCCGTATAGAGCATCTGTCGGGCGCCATCATTGAGGATGTTGACAAGATGACTGAACAGCGGCATAAGGCCAATCGTATAGCGGATGAGCGGGAGAAGGCTATTGCGTATCACGACACCGTTCTGCCACTTATGGCAAAAATACGGACTCATGCCGATACGCTTGAGATGATTGTGGACGACGAACTCTGGACTCTGCCAAAGTATCGCGAACTGCAGTTTGTACATTAAATCTTTGAATTTTTGAATTTTTGAATAATTAACATAATCATGTGTGGAATAGTAGGATATGTAGGAAAGCGTGATGCTTATCCAATACTGATGAAAGGACTTCATCGTCTTGAATATCGCGGTTATGACAGTGCCGGAGTGGCATTGATAAACAGCACCGGCAATCTGTTGGTATATAAAGCCAAAGGTAAGGTCAGTGCCCTTGAAGAAGCCGTCAAGGACAAAGACCTCAAAGGCAGTATCGGCATAGCGCATACGCGTTGGGCTACACACGGTGAGCCTAATCAGCGTAATGCCCACCCGCATTATTCAGAAACAGAGCAACTCGCTATCATTCACAACGGTATAATTGAGAACTACGCAACCCTCAAGCAAGGACTGAAGCAACAAGGTTACACTTTTCGTTCGGACACCGATACAGAGGTGCTGGTGCAACTCATTGAATATCTAAAAGTGAAAGATAATCTTGACTTGCCTACTGCTGTTCAGTTGGCACTTAATCAGGTTGTAGGAGCATACGCTATTGCCGTGCTTGACAAGAGCTGTCCTGACCTCATAGTGGCTGCCCGTAAGTCAAGTCCGCTTGTCGTGGGATTAGGGCAAGACGAGTATTTCCTTGCTTCTGACGCAACGCCTATTGTGGAATATACCGACAAGGTTATTTATCTCGACGATGGAGATATCGCTCTGCTTGACAGGAAGAAAGGTGTGAGAATACGCACTTTGTCAAATATAGAAAAGACACCTGAAATAAAACGCCTTGAACTGACCTTATCGCAAATAGAAAAGGGCGGTTACGACCATTTCATGCTCAAAGAGATTTTCGAACAACCTGACATGCTCCGTATTTGTATGAGCGGACGGGTAAATGTGGAACTCAATAATGTAACGATAGCCGGTTTTATCGACAATAAAGAGCGTTTTGTCAATGCCAAACGAATAATAATAACCGCTTGCGGCACATCGTGGCATGCGGGGCTTATCGCTATGTACGCTATCGAAGAGTTTGCGCATATACCTGTCGAAGTGGAGTATTCATCGGAGTTCCGCTATCGCAAACCCGTTATCAACGAAGGAGATGTAGTAATTGCCATCTCTCAGTCAGGCGAGACGGCAGACACGCTTGCCGCCATTGAACTTGCAAAGAGCAAAGGGGCTTTTATATTCGGCATTTGCAATGTGGTGGGTGCGTCTATTCCGAGAACTGCTCATTCGGGTTGTTACACTCATGTAGGTCCTGAGATAGGTGTGGCATCCACAAAGGCATTTACCGCACAAGTAACGGTGCTTACTATGCTTGCACTTATGATAGGTCGAGAGAAAGGTACTATAACAGAAGAGAAATACCTAAGTATAGTCAGCGAACTGAGTCGTGTGCCGGAGAATATACGCTCCATACTGAAGCAAAACGATATAATAAAAGAGGTGGCTTCGCATTTCACCAAAGTGAATAACTTTATTTACCTTGGTCGCGGCTACAACTTCCCCATTGCCAACGAAGGTGCGCTGAAACTCAAAGAGATATCCTATATACATGCAGAAGGTTATCCTGCAGCCGAGATGAAACACGGACCGATAGCACTCATTTCAGAGCAGATGCCGGTGGTGGTTGTTGCACCCCGTTGTGGCACTTACGAGAAGATAATAAGCAACATTCAAGAGATAAAAGCGCGTAAAGGAAAGGTGATCGCTGTTGTTACCGAAGGTGATGTGGAAGTGTCGAAACTCGCCGACTATACCATTACTATCCCCGAGACAGAGGAGTGTGTAACACCTATATTGTCGGTCGTACCGCTGCAACTGCTTGCTTATCATATTGCGGTTATGAAAGGTTGCAATGTTGACCAACCCAGAAACCTTGCCAAGTCGGTTACTGTTGAGTAAAAGCAATTTACAATTCACAATTAAGAGGCTGCCTAACTGAATTTGTTAGACAGCCTCTTTTTATGTAAGATTACCGGCCGAAACCGGTAATCTTTTTTGTGTCAGGGCTTATCGAACGATGTATTTGTGTCCTTTTTGTACGATGATGCCACGGTAGTCAGTACCAACTTTGCGTCCGAGAACATCATACATAGGAGCGTTGAAGTCGATACCGTTGTTCATTGTAGCATCTTCGATACCTGTAGCAGGCCAGCCTTCTTCGCCCGACATATCAATGTCGGCTTTGGTTGTAGCATCAAATGTGAATACGATATTTTCGTAAACGGCTTTGTACTCGTTGCCATTAGCGTCTTTACCGTTGAATGTTATGCGATAAACGGCATAATAAGCACCTTGATATTCGTATGGCTGGAGGAATTCAATCTTAACACTTGCTTCAACAAATGTTATGCCTGATTCTGCTTGAATATCTTCAAAGAATTGAGTTTCAGTTTGTCCAAGGTTGCCTTTGTCGAATGAGTATTCACCAGAAAGAGATGTAGCGGATGTTGAATATACATCAAGTGTCAAGCCCGCACCTTCAAGTTTGCTACCGTCTTCCGATACATTGCCCAATACGATATAGAAGTCGTAAGCACCTTCTTCGCTATACTCTTCATAGTAAGCTGCCTGAACATAGTCGAAACTGAGTTCTATAACTTGTGCTTCTAACTCGTCTTTTATCTCAAATGCTTCGCCTAAGATCTCATCGCTGCTGGCATTGAGATAGCCATCACCATCGAGTTCCATTGCCTGTACGGTCCAAGTGTAAGTACCTTTTGCAAGTCCTTCAATGAGTTTTGATGTACCTTCTGCATAAGTGCTCTTCACTTCATTGCCGTTTTCGTCAATAACAGTAATCCAGTAGTATTGACTTTCTTCTTCTGCTGACCAAGAGAGAGTTACATTGTTGCCGTCAACTTCTGCCTTGAGATCTTTCGGCTCAAGTTTGTTTGTGCCTATAGTAATGGTGTTTGTTGCGGAAGTACCGATAAGTTTGTAGGTTGTTCCATCGTAAATACCTACATATACAGAGTATGTATAGCCTTCTTCAACATCGAAAACGATAGGACTTGTGGCAGCCATTGAAGATGAGATCTCGGTCGCACCTCTCATTATGGATGCATATATAATAGCGTTCTGAGGTGTATCTTCAGGAATATCGAAGGTAACGGTTACTTGTTTGCCGTCTTCCGACAAAGTGAGTACGAGGTTGGTAACATCATAAGTTGCAGGCTCTACCGGCTCGGGCCAACCTTCCTCACCTGTAAATTCTACAAAAACAACATTATAGCTGTTGGCATACTCCTCATGGTCGTAAGCCAAGGCAAGTCCTTCAAACGAACCTTTATAGATATTGCCATCAGCATCTTTAGCTTCAAATGTTATTTTGAAATTGCCTTGAACGCCATCTTCTGTTTGCTCTGCACCGAGGAACTCAATCTTAACACTTGCTTCTACAAAAGGAGTACCTTCTGTATCGTTGTCGTTTTTAAACCAAGCCGAGTATTCTGTACCTATAGAATTGTCGCTTATTGTGTAGTCGCCTGACAGTTTGTCGGCTACGGGTGCAAACAAATCAAAACCTACAGAAGGCTCATCGTCGTTATCATTGAACATGGTGAGCCAGAAATTGCGTTTCCCGTCAACATCGCCATAGTCGGCAACTTGTGCGTTTGTAAATGTTATGTCATATACCATGGCTTCTTTTGAGTCAACAACAAAAGCCTCGCCTTCGATAAATTCAGAAGCAGCATAAGCACCCTGTTCATCACTTGAAACGGCTACTACTTCCCAAGTATAGTTGCCGTTTGCCAAAGTCTTGACAACACTTGTGCCTGCAACTTGCTCTGCTATGATTTGTTCATCGTTAGCATCGTAAACGAACAGATAGAATGCTTCTGCTTCACCTGCCACTTCCCAAGAAAGGGTAACTTCGTGTTCCTTAACTTCGGCTTTCAAGTTTTTCGGCTCAATAGGATTAACACCTACAGTGATGTCTCCGCTTACTTGTTCGCCAAGTTCGTCGTCGTCAGCACTATAAATACCGGCGAATACAGAATAGAACTTGTTATCTTCAATATCAACAACAAGAGGAAGTTCTACGCTTTCAAAGTTTTCAATCATGATAACTTCTGCTCCTGAAGTAACTTGTACATAGATAACAGCACCTTCCGGCAACTCAGCTGGTTTATTGAAGTTAATTGACAGTTTTGTGTTGTTTTCGATTGCCTCAAGTGTTAGGTCAGAGAGGTCATAAGCCTTAACTTCTACAGAAGCAGTGGCACCTTCGTCGATTATGTTGCCGTCAGCGTCAAGAGGTTGTACTTTTACGGAATAAGCACCTTCTTTGAGAATATCTTGATCAAACTCCATTCCCCAGAATTCGAAGGTAGTAGTTTCTACATTGTCGTCCCATGCTTCGCCTACAACACCGTTGTATTCTTCGCTTTTTGCATCTTGAAGCAAGGATGTAGCGGAATATGACCAACTGCCTTCTTCTTCAAACATCCAACGGTCGTCAGCTGCGTATGAGGCGGAGGCGATGAGTTTGCCGTTAGCATCAAGAAGAGAAACCAACCAACCGGCAATGTTCTCTCCTTCAGCATTCCAAGCAAAACTGAAATTGTCGGTACCTGCCGGTAAAGCAACCAAATTAGTAACAAGGGTACCTTCTGCTACACGAGCGGCAGCGCGTCTTACCGGCATTACCTTATGGTCTTTGAGGCGTTGCTCGACAGAAACGAAAGTCTTTTTCTGTCCGGCAGTTCTTTTAGCGATTGTCAAATCAGTTGTCTTAACAGCAGATTTGTCAACGCGAGCATTTTGGGCAACACTGCTAAGGGCTACAATACTTTGGCGGTTCTTGCCAATTTGTTGAGCCTTGTTGCCTGCGGTCATGTTAAGCGCAAAAACAAGCGCAGCCGCAAAGAGAAGAATTTTCTTCATAATCAAAAAATTTAGTTAAACAATATCTAATTTTTTCATAAAATGCGAAAATCAACCACAAAATTAAGCAAAAAAAAATAAAAATGCAACTTTTTATAGCATTTTGTACAAAAAGTTGCATTTTGAAATAGCAAAACGATATAAAATCAGTGTTTATATTTATATTTTGCAACTGTTTTCCCTTTTGCAATGTCGGTAAGTCTTTTTCTGACGAAGGCTTTTCTAATGGGTGAGATACGGTCGGTAAAGACATTGCCTTCCAAATGGTCATATTCATGCTCAACGATGCGTGCTTTGAAACCGGTCAGCGTTTCGGTGTGTTCTTGGCCGTCAATGTCCTTGTAGCGTATGGTGATGGTTTCCGGTCGCGACACATTCTCGCTTATTCCCGGTAGCGACAAGCAACCTTCACTGTAGGTGGCTTTTTTCTCTGATGCCTCAAGTATTTCAGGATTGATGAACACTTGCTTGAAATCAATGCAATCAGGGTATTCCTCGCCCAATTCAGAACCGTCAACAATGAATAATCGAAGCGACAGTCCTACCTGTGGTGCGGCAAGTCCGCAACCCTCTGCATTTGTGAGGGTTTCAAACATATCGCTAACCAATTGCTTCAACTCGGGGTAGTCTTGAGGCACTTCCTCCGTAGCGCGTCGAAGCTCGGCTTTGCCATATAGATAAATTGGTAAAATCATATTATTTTTAGTTAATAGTTAATATTTTATAGTTAATATTGCATTGCGCTTGAACGCATCAGAATTCCTCATCCTATACTTGTTTCAGGATATCATCCCTTATTATTTAGATTCTGACCTTCTTATCTCACTTTGTTCGAACGATTTACTTCGCTGTGCGTCAGAATGAGGGATTAAAGCGAGGTATTCCTGCTCTGTTTGTCCCGGGGTGGGTACAAGTCGGGCTTTGTGTAAAACGCCGAGTTGGTACAGGTCCATTATTGTACTATAACCGCTGCGGGCAACGATTGTTTCTGCTTGTCGGAGTGCAGTGGCAAGTGTTTTGTCGTCTAAATATGGCAGTATAGTTATGTTTTTAAGTTTTTTTTCGCAATAGGCAGACCCGATTTTTCCTTCTATAATAAGTACATTTTCCGTCTTTCCTATATAGGTGTTGATGATCTCTTTTTCAAATATAGTCCGCTGAGGCTCTAAGCCTGAAAGAACAGCCACGATGTTGTATTTTTTTAGATTCTGACCTTCGTCGGAATGAGGCGTTGCGTCAGATGGAGAAAATCTTGACAATATACCTTTATAAATAAGTGGTATCTTTAGTTTTACGGGCATTGACAGTTTACCTGCAAGGTTGCCGTCCTTTGGCTCTCGATCTGCCACCCAACATTCAGCGTATTTGTTTATTATTCTGCTGTTTATCATATTTGCAACAGGTGTCAGCCATCGCCAATGCTTGGGCAAGATAAGGTTGAGTTGGTGCGTCAAATAAACTGCCTTAGTGCGTTTTGTATAAAAAAAGAAGCGGTTGTCGGAAATAATTAGGTCAAAATGTTCAATATCAAGTAGTTTATCAAGTGCAGAATGGTCTTTCAATGCCCACAATAGGCAGTGGGGTATTTGTTTGAGCAGTGTCCATATCTGCGAATTGGTGTTGCTGTAATGCAATTGAAGTTCAGGCAGTTCGATATATCTCAAGTTTGGGTAGCGTTTCCTTAATAATGTGAGCGAGTTGCCATCACCTGCAAGCACTACTTCGTCGCCTCGCCGGAGGTATTCGTTGATGATTGGGATGCAACGGGTGGCGTGTCCTAATCCCCAGTTGAGTGGTGCTACAATAACTTTCATTCTGCTTATGCGCTTATGATTACCTTAAATCCTTCTTTTATAAGCGGTTCGGCTATCTGCTGCATCGTTTCCGGCGCGATTTTCTCAAGTGTCTTAACCGGTGTTGCGCGGTCAATAACATATATCATCAATTCTTTGGGTTGAAGCAGACGAACAGCGTTGTACCAAGCATTAAGTTCTTCGGTTGTTGTGTTGTCGATAGTTTGACCTTTCCATTGTCCTTTCAGGAAACAGGTTTGCAAAATAAAATCGCCGTCAAACTGCTTTAGGTATCGTATGATTATTTCGGGTGTGATATGCTTATCGGCGGGGTCGTCAATGAGTTGCATTGTAGGTGTTATTGCAGAGTCGAGTTTGAGTATTCGGTTGTCTGCTTTCCATAAGGCGTTTACGACTTCTCTTTTATATAGTTGTGTAGAGTTGCTCAATACTGATATCTTTGCCTCAGGGGCATATAAGTTTCGAAGTCTGATGGTCTCGTCGATTATCTCACTAAACTTCGGGTGCATCGTCGGTTCTCCATTGCCTGAAAAGGTGATGACATCAATTTTGCTTGTCTGTAGTTGTTGCAGTTTGTTTTCTAATGCCAAAGAGAATTGTTTGACAGTAGGTAATTGTATCTTTCCGTTTACGGGTTGATTGAAGCCACATTCGCAATATACGCAGTTGAACGAGCAAATCTTTTGTGTCGTCGGCATAAGGTTTATGCCAAGCGATGTGCCAAGACGACGGCTGTGTATCGGACCATATACTATTTCTGAAAAAAGCATAACTTATTGTCTGCCAAGGGCATTGTTAAGAAGTTGTATTATATTTTTTATCTGGCTGTATTCAACAAGCAGTTTATACTGCAAGTCGTTGTTTTCTTTTGTTAGATTGATTTTGAGTAGCAGGTCTCGCTCTTTTATCTTCATTATGGTGAGTTTCAATTCGTTAAGCAAATGACCTATATGGTTGGTGAGTTCTACCTCATCCATCTCTGCGGTTACTTCTGCCTGTATGTTTTCCGAGATGGCTTGTTTTTGATATATTTTGCTCAGTTCGTAAGGTCGTTCGTTGAGCGTATAAGCAACGGTCGCCATTTCGGGATTAGGGTGATTAAGAAAATACTCTTTTGGTTCAAAATCCGAAGCCTGCAGGTTTTCTTTGTATTCATCAAGGAAAGCCTGATACTGTTCAGGTTGCATCGTTATCCCATCGTTTTGCAAATCGCTTATTATGTAGTCTGCCACACAAACCAACTCTCCATCTGTTGTTGATATTTCTCTTTTTCCGTACAACATCAGTGCTCTGAGCAGGTTGGCGCAGTTGGTAGCATAAATTTTATCGAGCGTTGTGTCTTCTGTGAGTTTTATTTCAGCAGGAGGCTTTTGCTCCTGATTTACGGTATTTTCAGTTTGTGTGTTTTGTTGCTCTGTGCTAAGCCGGTTGTCTTGCAGTCGTTGTGCTGTTTCTTGTTGTTTTTGTTCGTTTTCTCGGTTTTGCTTGCGTATGTTTATTACATCTTGTAGCAGGTTTTTCTCGTCGTGGTTAAACCAAGTGGCTGCTTCTTTGATGTAAGTATCTCTTGTGAGGCGGTCAGGAATAACGGCAATTGACTGAAGGACTGAGCGTATTGTTTGTGTTCGTTTTATAGGGTCGCCTTCGTCCTGTCCCATAAGCAGTTTGGCTTTGAAACGCAGAAAGTCTTGAGTGTTTTCTTTTAGGTATTGAGCAAGAATGGAGGCATCGTTCTTTTGTGCCATTGAGTCAGGGTCTTCGCCATCAGGCAACAGTACAACCCGCACATTGATACCCTCTTCAAGTATCATATCTATACCTCTGAGGGCAGCGTGGATACCTGCTGCATCGCCGTCGTAGAGTATGGTGATGTTTTCTGTAAAACGATGGAGAAGCCGTATCTGATTTTGTGTGAGTGAGGTGCCACCCGAACTGACCACATTCCTGAAGCCCGACTGAACCATTGACAGCACATCCATCTGTCCTTCTACAAGATAGCAAAAACCCTGTTTGGCAATCTCGTTTTTGGCTTGAAAGAGTCCGTATAGTTCGTTCTGTTTGGAGTATATTATTGACTCAGGCGAATTGACATACTTTCCTGTGTTCTCTTTCTTTTTCAGTATGCGCCCTACGAAGCCGACAATCTTACCTGACACGCTGAATGTGGGGAAGATAACACGGTCACGGAAACGGTCGTAAAGTCCACCGCCTTCTTGTTGCGATTTGCCGGAAAGACCTGTCTTGAGCAGTACCTCTTCAGAGAACTGCTCTTTTATGGCATCTTTTGACAGTTGGTTCTTTTGAGGCGAGTAGCCTAAGGCGAAGTCTTTGATAGTCTTTTCGTTAAGTCCGCGTTCGATAAAGTAGCGCAGACCTATGGTTTTTCCTTCTTCTGTTTCCCACAGTACCTTCTGGAACCAGCGGTTTGCCCAATCGTTAACGGCAAAGAGTGCATCACGCTCGGTGCGTTGCTGTTTCTCTTCCTCTGTTTCCTCACGTTCTTTAATAGGTATATGGTATCGTTCTGCAAGTTTACGAATGGCATCGCTATATGAAATCTGGTCGATTTCCATTAAGAACTTTGTAGCATTGCCACCCTTGCCACAACCAAAACATTTGAACAAACCTTTCGTAGGCGAAACGGTGAAAGAAGGTGTTTTCTCGTCGTGAAACGGGCATAGACCAATCATGTTCACACCGCGTCGGTGCAGCGTAACATAATCGCTTACAACATCCTCTATTTTAGTCAGTTGTAAGATTTGCTCTATTGTGGAACGGGGAATCAAAACGCTTTGAAGTAGATACCAAGTTTTAATTGCCATTGGTCGAAACGGCCACGCATCTTATATTCTTTGTCTTGATTAACATCGCGGTATGGGTTGTAGATACCAAAGTCGTAGCCGCCACGGATGAAATATCGTTTATATTGAACACCCAAACCAACACTCCACAAGAGGTTGATAGGGGTATAGTCTTTCAGTCCGTCGTTATCGCTGTCCGTCTTGTAGCGCGAGCCTGATTTGACTACAACATTGTCGGGTTTAGTAAGGTCGCGTTTGCTCGTTTTCTCTTTGAACACAAAGTTGTACTGCAATGCCGGTCCGGTGTAGAGTATCAAATAGAACTCTTTGGCAATCTCAAACTTATACTGCCAATCAATAGGTATCTCAAGTGTATGGATGTATGATTGTCGTTTTATCTGGTGTGCTGTTCCTTGAAAAGCAGGGTCGGTAAGCCACTTGGTATGACGGCCGCTGAAACCATAGTTCAAAGCAAGCGAAAAGCCGAAACCTTTGATAAGGGTAGCATCATAGACGAGTCCGACTTTGAACCCGTTGAAGGTTGTGCGGTCTGTTAGTTTCTTACTTGTACCGTCGTTAAGCAAAAGGCGTGGTTGGTCGAAGGCTACCTGTACGCCAAGTGATTGTTGTGCCAAGGCTGTTATGCTTAGACACGATAAGAGAATAATAAGTGTTTTTTTCATATCGATATGTTTTTTCTTTAGCGTTATTCAAATTCCGACTTCCGTCGGAGTGTGAGGGCAGTTATTTAGATTTGAGTCCTCCTTTTGAGGATTTCTTTCGTTTATCTTTTTCTTTCTCCTCTTTAGCGGCTTTTTCCTCGTCGTCCTGTTCGCTTGTGGCACTTGCTACAGTTGCCTTTCTTTCGGCGTGTTCCACTTGTCGGAATACATCTTCTTTGTTCATCGGGCGTTCTTCGTTTGCCCAAAAAAAAGCGGAGAGGTTGGCTTGTTTGGGTGGCATATCTTTGAGCGGATACATAGTGCCTGTCGTGGCTGTGGTGAAAAGCATTCTCTTTATTTCTTCGTTCTCTAAAAAGATTCTGACAAAACTGCTTTGCGTCTTGTTGACACCGGTGAAAGTGCCGTCATCTTCTTTTGGGTAATAGACTGTTTCTGCGTTACCTTTGACATATATCTGCTTTAATTCACCACTGTCCATATAGGCTATTATCTCTTTGCCTGACAGTTGGTTGAAAAACTCAAAGGTCTGCTGTTGGCAGGCAAAAGCATTGCCTAATCCTTCGGCATGTTCCACTTCTTCGTTAGCCAAAAAAACTAATATACTGTCGGCTGCTATCTGTTGGTTGTCGCTCCATATAATGGGCTGTCCGTAGCATCGTAGCATTGAGTCTTTCTCGGTATATACTATTGAGTCGCCAACTGCTTGCAGGTCTTCTCTGTAAAGCCTTACATGTCTGAAACAGCGCAGTCTGTTGAAACTGGTGTCTGTCCAAGCGGTATCGGGTTTTTGTGCGGTCATAACACTATCTATAAGGACGCTGTCTTTCTGAGTGAGCGTCATCCACCGGCTTTTCATCTGTTCTGCATAGATGGTGTCAGCATGAATGTAGGCGTTCAGACTATCGCTCCATAGGGTTACGAGTGCGCTATCGGTAGCAAAACCCCACTCATCATTCTCGTAGAACTCGCTGTAATGGCCATTGAGGGTTATCTGATTGGTTGAGTCCACTACTTCTATGTTGTGCCACAAAAGAGCCTTACCTTGAGCCTTGTCGTAAAACATACTATCGCCCGTCAGGGTAGTGCCATCGTGGTTCCAGATAAGCGAGCGGTCGTACATCATCAGTTGGTTTTGCTCGGTGTTGTGCCAGCCGTTGCTTGTATATATTGTTGTCTCTTCTTCGTAAAGAATAACCGCAGGACTTACAATTTTGGCAATGTGCGTTTCCGTATTGTAAAGCAGTGTGTCAGAGTCAAGCGTGAACTGCTCGCTACATAGCCTGACATCGGTTTTGAACATAGCCTGTTTTGTAGGTGGGGTATATTGTCCCCAAAGGCTTGTAAGTGTGTTGGTTGAGTCATTTATTTGTCCTCCGCCGAAATAGTATGCAAGGTCTGCCTGACGATTATAGTTCAGACTGTCGGTTGTAAGCAGAGTATTGTTGTGTAGCAGTCTGACATTCTTTCGCATGCGGGCGGTTTTTGTGTTGCCGTCGTAATACATACGCTCGCTAAAACCTTGCAGAGTATCACCTTGGTTGAGGCGTACATGTCCGAAAGCGTCAAGAGAGTTGTTTTTCTCGTAGTAGTAGGCACTATCGCAATACATCATTGCATCGTCGTGCCTAAAACACACATTCCCTTTTAGCAGTTGGGCGTCGGGGTGCTTTTCTTCGTCGAATTTCAGCACATCGGAATGTTCAAGATAAACCATTGTTTGCTTTTGAGCAAATATGCCAAAGCAGACTAAAAGACAAACAACAGTAGTACAATATCTTAATTTATTCCTGAAATACATCTATTGCAATCCAATATCCAACATTCAACTTCCGACATCTCATTTTACCCATCCAGGGTATTCAAAGTCGCATCCGCGCCATTTGGGATCTATAAAAACATAAGTCTCTTTTTGTTTTTTTGCTATCCATTCTTTGATAAACTTCGTCTTGAGCGACTCTTCGTACATCTGGCGGATAATCTGATAGTCGTCAACGAGGTTTGCCTTATGTACATTATTTTTCGATTTGAGGCGTACAATGCAACATATTTCCTTGTTTTTCGATTCGTCCATCATGGTGAAGGGCTTGCTTATCTCGCCTATGTTCATTTGGTATATTTGTCGTGCCACTTCCGATGGCAGTTCTTGAAACTCAAACTTTGAAGAACCTGTGTTGGGGTTAATCATAAGTCCGGCGTTCATGGCTGTGTTTTTGTCCTCCGAATACTGGGCAACGCCCTGCTCAAAGGTTATCTGTCCTGAACGAATAAGGTCGGCAATGCTGTCCAAGCGTGATTGAGCCTTCTGTTTGTCGAGTGCAGACACACGCGGGCGAAGCAGTATATGTCGGCAGTTGATGCGCTCGCCTTTCTTTTCAATGAGTTGGATGATATGAAATCCGTATTCCGACTGAACGATACGGCTTACTTTTTTCGGGTCGTTGAGGTTGAAAGCCACTTCTGCAAACTCAGGCACTAACTGACCTTTGCCTACAAAACCGAGTTCGCCACCGCGTTTGGCACTTTCCGTGTCTTCGGAATAGAGTCGTGCAAGCATAGAGAAATCTGCTTTGCCACTCGTAATGCGCTCTGTGAAATCACGCAAACGCTCTTTTATACGGTCGATTTCCTCTTTAGGAACAGGCGGGTCGAAACTCAAAATCTGCACTTCCACTTGTGCTGCAATAGTGGGAATAGAGTCCTCCGGCAGTTTGTTGAAATAGCGGCGTATCTCGGCAGGGGTGGACTTGATGTTTTCAGTCAGTTTCTGCTGCATCTGCTGTATAATCATCTGATTACGCACATTCGTGGTCAGTTCTTCGCGTATCTCTGAAAGCGACTTACGAAAGTATTCTTCCATCTTTTCTTGCGAGCCGATTTGCGAGATGTAGTAGTTGATACGCATCTCAACTTGGTGATTAACAGTGTTGTCGCTCACCTCTACGGAGTCTAATTCCGCTTGGTGCAGAAAAAGTTTCTGAATGGCAATCTGTTCAGGGATGATGCAGTAAGGGTCGCCTGAGAATTGCTGACCTTCGTACTGGGCACGCAGACGCTCCTCTTCCACTTCGCTTCGAAGTATAGCCTCATCGCCTACTATCCAAACGACTTCATCAATGACTTGTTGGGCATAAAAAGTTGTGGCTAAACACAAGAGCAACAGTATGTTTAGTGTTTTTTTCATATTCTCGAAAAGGTGTTAGTTTTCAATTAGTATTTTGCCTCGTTTGACAGATTGTTGGAAAAGTTGTTTCCTTCTGTCTTCAAGATATTTTTGTTTTCGGTTTTGCAATATGGCAGACTCTATGTATGGCGTTGCGAAACTTAGTGGCATTGCATCTTTCTCTTTGAGCATATCGCTTACAAAGAAATAATAAGCGTTCGCAGAGTCTGTCTTTTCAATTACTTGGTTGATTTGCAACTTCTTTTTATCCAATGTAGGGATATAAGAGGTAAGCGAGTACCACGATATCCACTGTTCTAACGACAGGTCGTATGCCGAAGCAAACTGATAGGCATACTTCTCTATCTTCTCAAGGTTTTCTATCGTTGGGTCTTTAAGCCATAGTGGCAGTTTACGGCGGTCGGGCGCATCTTGAGGAACGATAAGCAGAATACCTTTTAGTAGCGGTTCCCTCAAAACAAATTCATCAGTATGACTGTCATAATATGCTTGCAACTCTTCTTGAGATACTTGTTTGTTCATATCTTCCTCAATAACAGTCTGTTCCCAATCGTTGATATAAAGTGAACGGCGATATTGCTCCACAAGGGCTTCTATTTGCTTTGAGTTTTTTGATTCACTTCTCGCTTTCTCAGACAGCACAATGTCGGTTGCCCATTTTTTTATATACTCCTCGGCAAGGCGCAGACTGTCTTCTGAAGAGTTGGCATCTATCGTTGCCATACTCACTTCATCTGCATACAATGCCTTTTCGCCCACACGAGCCACTGCATCGCCCAAACGATAAGATTTTATTTTGCTACAACCGAAAAAAATAAACATTGCAGAAAGTAGCAAAATAAGTTTATCCGTGTCTATATGTTTGACCTTTTTCCACATATCGCTACAAATTTACAAAAATTACACCAAATTTACAAAAATACTTTTTTAACTTGAAGATTATTGATAAATTTTTTATAAAAATGTTCTTGATAAATGAGGTAAAAGTATAAAAAACAAAGTGGAAAAAGTATAAATACAAAAAACCGTCTTTTTTAAGACGGCTTCTTGTGATCCATGCAGGATTCAAACCTGCAACCCCCACATCCGTAGTGTGGTACTCTATTCAGTTGAGCTAATGGACCGATACTCTTGCTTTCTCCATTATGAAGAGCATTACTCTCCCACAAAAGCGATTGCAAAGATACTACATTTTTTTTAATTTTCCAAATTTTTTTTAACTTTTTTGCTATTGTGCAAGAAAAAACGTATCTTTGTAGGGTATTTTCCAAAAATTTAATAAATATGTTTCTATCCATATTAAAGTCAAAGATACATCGTGTAACTGTAACTGAGGCAAATCTTGATTACATAGGTTCCGTAACCATCGACGAGGACTTGATGGATGCTTCGGGTATCATTGCCGGCGAGAAAGTCAGCATCGTTGACAATACCAACGGCTCGCGTCTTGAGACCTATACTATACCGGGTAAGCGCGGGTCGGGTTGCATCTGTATCAATGGTGCAGCCGCCCATTTGGTCAAACCCGGTGACATAGTCATCATTATGTCGTATGCCTTGATGACACCCGAAGAAGCAAAGGCGTTTAAGCCACAAGTTATTTTTCCCGAAACAACAACTAATCGTTTGCTCTAATGCCGTTCTTTACACTGCAACATACCGACAGTATGTCGTGGGCGCGGGCAGGGGAGATTCTGACCGACCATGGCATAATAAAAACACCTATCTTTATGCCCGTAGGTACAGTCGGTACGGTCAAGGGCATACATTTTCGTGATTTAGAGAACGATATTAAAGCGCAGATAATTCTCGGCAATACATATCATTTGCTGCTTCGTCCCGGGACATATATACTCCAAAAAGCCGGTGGGTTGCACAAGTTCGAAGGTTGGACCCGACCTATACTGACCGACTCGGGCGGGTATCAGGTTTTTTCGCTCACTTCGCTTAGAAAGATGAAAGAGGAAGGAGTGGCTTTCAGTTCGCATATCGATGGCAGAAAACTTTTCTTTACGCCTGAAAATGTGATGGATACAGAGCGGCTCATAGGTGCCGACATAATGATGGCATTCGACGAATGTACACCCGGTACGGCGGACTTCTCATACGCTAAACAATCAATGGAAAGAACGCATCGCTGGCTTGACCGCTGTATTGCCCGTTTTGACTCTACCGAACCGCTCTATGGCTACAAGCAACACCTGTTTCCAATCGTTCAAGGTTGTGTCTATCCCGAACTCAGACAAGAGGCTGCCAAACGCTTAAGAGACTTAGACAGAGATGGTTATGCCATCGGAGGTTTGGCTGTTGGTGAGCCTGAGCAGAAGATGTATGAGATGATTGAAGTTGTTAATGCCATTCTGCCACAAGACAAACCTCGTTATCTTATGGGAGTGGGTACGCCTTGGAACATACTTGAAGCGATAGAGAGAGGGGTTGATATGTTTGACTGTGTGATGCCGACGCGCAACGGGCGTAACGGTATGATATTCACTCGTGAAGGTGTGATGAATATGCGCAACAAGAAGTGGGAAGACGATTTTACGGAACTTGACCCCAATGGGACTTCGTTTGTGGACCATGCTTATACCCGTGCGTATGTTCGCCATCTTATCCACGCTGAAGAGATGCTCGGGTTGGAGATCCTCTCGCTTCATAATCTGACCTTTTATCTATGGCTTGTGGGTGAGGCAAGAGAGCATATCTTGGCAGGAGATTTCAAACATTGGAAAGACAGTATAATGCCTGATTTAAAAAAAAGACTGTGAAGCGGTTAGACCGTTATATTATCTTTAAGTTTCTCGGCACATTCTTCTTCTCGATAGTGCTCATAATGGCTATTGCCATAGTGTTCGACCTGACGGAAAAGATGGACGACTTCTACGAGGCGCAACTTACTTGGCAGGAAGTGATAATGGGCTATTATATTTATTTCGTGCCATACTATATGAACATGTTCAGTTCGTTGTTCATATTCATCTCAGTTATTTTCTTTACCAGCAAGTTGGCTGCCAACTCCGAGATAATCGCAATTTTGGCGGCAGGAGTGAGTTTTCGGCGTTTGATGTTACCTTATTTTCTGTCAGCATTGTTGCTTTTCATAATGTCGTTCCTGATGGCGGGATATATCATTCCGCCGGCATCAGGTAAGTTGCTGAGTTTCGAAGACAAGTATGTATCAAAATTCAAGTCGGAGAATGTGCGTAATGTGCAGATGGAGTTGGAACCCGGACTTGTGCTATATATCGAGTCTTTCCAAAAACGCTCTAACTCGGGTGTGCGTACTTCGCTTGAAAGGTTCGAAGGCAAGTCGTTACGCTCAAGAATAACAGCCCAAGCCATCCGCTACGACTCGCTTTATTACTGGCATTTTGATCAATATGAGAAGCGCGACTTTGATGGTCTGCACGAGAACATTGAGCGTGGAGCAAGGTTAGATACTGTGTTGCAGATTCAGCCATACGAGTTGTTTATAACCGCCGAAGAGGCACAACAGATGACCAACCCTGAACTACGTGAGCATATCAACAAACAGCGTGAACGAGGCACAGGCAATGTACAAGCCTTTGAAACAGAGTGGCATAAGCGACTTGCTTCGCCACTTGCCGCTTTCATTATGACACTGTTAGGTGTTACTCTGTCATGCCGGAAATCAAAAGGCGGTATGGGAAAGAACCTTGGTATAGGACTTACACTCTCTGCAGGATATATTTTGTTTTCGACCGTCTCGACCACTTTTGCAGTATCAGGCAGTATGACACCCTTTATGGCAGTATGGTTGCCAAACTTTATTTTTCTTGCCATTGGTATATTCCTCTATATCCAAGCCCCTAAATAATATGTAAAGATTAATATGAATGAAAAAGAACTATATGAATTGCTTGCCACGGACGAGAGTTATCGCATAGAGCGTACCATTTCTACAAATGATATGGACAAATTCCAAGAAGCGATATGTGCTTTTGCCAATGACCTACCTGTACAGCGCAAACACGGCTATCTGCTGATTGGTGTTGATGACAAAGGAAAGATAAGTGGCTTGAAAGTGGATGATGCCTTGATGAAACGCATAAGCGGAATTCGTTCGGATGGAAATATACTGCCGTTACCTATTATGACAACGGAGAAAGTGGAAACGGCAGATGGTGATGTTCTTGTTGTGGATGTTACTCCTTCTTTTGACACTCCGGTTAGGTATCGTGGTCGCACTTTCGTTCGTATTGGTCCAAGACGCGATATTGCATCTCGCGAAGAAGAGCGTATATTGGCAGAACGTTGCTCTGCATCATTACCTACTTTTGACACATATCCTTGTCGTGAAGCCACTTTAGATGATATAGATGTAGATACTATACGAAGCGAATATCTGCCACGTGCTATTGCACAGGATGTCCTGATACACGACGACCGCCCTATAGAAGAACAGTTAGCGGCACTGCATCTATATAACACACAGTGGCATTGCCCTACATACGCAGCACTTATTATGTTCGGTAAGAACCCGCGTTTCTTTATGCCGGGTGACTTAATTCAGTTCGTTCGATTTGAGGGTAACGACAATGGAGGAAAGATACTAAATGAACGGCGTTTTGAAGGTGCATTATATACGGTCTTGCCTCGTTTAGAGAGTTTCATACAAGATGCTATCATTACCAAGCGACCGGTGCCGATAAGCATACTGCGGGAGAAAGATGTGTATAATTACCCCTTCAAGGCACTGCGTGAACTATTGATGAATGCATTGATGCACCGTGATTATCAGGCTAATACCCCTACACGATTGTATCAGTACGACGGCCATATCGAGATACTGAATCCCGGAGGACTATATGGTCAGGCACGCCCGGAGAACTTTCCTAACGTTAACGACTATCGCAATAGTGTAATCGCAGAGATGATGCGTACGCTTAGTTATGTTAATATGTTCAACCATGGCATACGAGAAGTCAAATCGTTGCTCAACGAAAACGGCAATCCGAAACCGCAGTTCAAAGTTGATTATATCACTGCTTTTGCCGTAGAAATACCTATTGCTGCAGATAACGAAAATGTAGAAAACGACCAACTTGTACAAGAACTTGTTACACACTTGTCATGGCAAGTTAAAGCATTGATTATGAGTTTTAATAGTTCAGAAAAATCGGCTCTTGATCTTCAACTTGTCACTAACTTGTCACCTAAAAGTTTACCGCTATTCAGAAAGCAATTTATATATCCAGCAATAGAATCAAGTTTAGTAGCAATGACTCAGCCGGACAAACCAAAAAGTTCGAAGCAAAAGTATTGTTTGACAGCTTTAGGCGAAGCAGTAAAAAAAGTATTAGTACAAAATTCAAAGTAAGGCCTATGACCAGCGAATTGCTACATTCTCAAAGCGCATTGTAGAGCACTTGCGCAGAGATATGAGATAACCCTTTCATACAATACGGAGAATAATATATGTTTTCATTTAAGATACAATCAGATTATAAGCCAATGGGCGACCAGCCAGAGGCTATAAGGCAGTTGGCTGACGGGGTCAGGCGAGGCGACAAGTCGCAAGTGTTGCTCGGCGTAACAGGTTCGGGCAAGACTTTCACTATGGCTAATGTCATACAAGATGTGCAGCGTCCGACGCTTATCTTGTCGCACAATAAGACCCTTGCTGCACAACTATATGCAGAGATGAAGGCCTTCTTCCCGAACAATGCGGTTGAGTATTTTGTCTCTTACTACGACTATTATCAGCCGGAGGCATATATCCCTTCTACCGACACTTATATAGAGAAAGACTTGTCAATCAACATGGAAATCGACAAACTTCGTCTTTCTGCCACTGCCGCATTGCTCTCCGGCAGGCGCGATGTGGTGGTAGTGTCGTCGGTGAGTTGCTTGTATGGTATCGGCAACCCTGCTGACTTCACTAACAACTGTATAACAATCAAAAAAGGCGATTTGCTCAATCGTGAGGAGTTTCTTTTGAGGTTGGTCAATAGTCAATATACGAGAAACGAGTTGGAACTGAACCGTGGCAATTTCCGTGTGAAAGGCGATACGGTGGACATCTTTCTTGCATACGCCGATTATGTGGTGAGAGTGGTGTTTTGGGGAAATGAGATTGACGATATCTATACCTATGAGCCAATAGACCAGCATGTTATCGACGAGTACGATATGTTCAACATCTATCCCGCATCCATCTTTAATACCACCAAAGAACAGGCACTTCAAACTATAGGTCAGATAAAAACCGATTTAGCAGCGCAGGTTGATTATTTTCGTGAATTAGGCAAGACGCTCGAAGCCACACGCTTGGAACAGCGGGTGAACTACGATTTGGAGATGATACAGGAGTTGGGCTATTGCTCGGGTATAGAGAACTACTCACGCTATTTCGACCATCGTCCGCCAGGCTCAAGACCTTATTGTTTGCTTGACTATTTCCCGAAGGATTTCCTTATGATAATCGACGAGAGCCATGTTACTATGCCACAGATACATGCCATGTATGGTGGTGATGCGGCAAGAAAACAGAACCTTGTAGATTTCGGTTTCCGTCTGCCTGCGGCCAAAGACAATCGTCCGCTTAAGTTTGAGGAGTTTAAGCAGCTGACAAATCAGGTTATCTATGTAAGTGCCACGCCTGCCGACTACGAACTTGCGGAAGCAGAGGGTGTTATAGTAGAACAACTTATTCGTCCGACAGGATTGCTTGACCCTGAGATAGAAGTTCGTCCGTCGGAGCATCAAGTTGACGATTTGTTGGAAGAAGTGGCACAACGAACCGAAGCGGACGAGCGAGTGCTTATAACCACTTTGACAAAACGCATGGCGGAGGAGTTGGACGAGTATCTGCGTTGTGCAGGAGTGAGATGTGCTTATATTCATTCCGATATCGACACGCTTGAGCGAGTGCAGATAATAGGCGATTTGAGAAAAGGACTTTACGATGTGCTTGTGGGTGTGAATTTGCTTCGAGAGGGTCTGGATCTGCCCGAGGTAAGCCTTGTTATTATCCTTGATGCCGACAAAGAAGGCTTTTTGCGTAATCATCGTAGCCTGACACAGACGGCAGGTCGTGCTGCAAGACATGTACACGGCAAGGTCATTATGTATGCCGATAAGATAACCGACTCGATGCGTCTGACCATTGACGAGACTGCCCGTCGCCGTCAGATACAGATGCGTTATAACGAGGAACATGGCATAGTGCCGACCGCTATCAAGAAAAAAGTGGACAATCCGCTTGAGAACCTTGCAAAGCAGGACGAAACAGTTCCGCAATACAAGGTAAGCAAGATTTATGAAGCTGTAACGCAACCTATCATCGACCAGATGGACGAGAAGGCTCTGCAGAAAGCCATTGATAATATACGCCGTCAGATGTTGCAAGCGGCTAAAGAACTGAACTTTACAGAAGCCGCACAACTAAGAGACGAGATGCTTGCAATGCAAGAGAAACTAAATTCATTAACCAATAAAAACTAACTGAAATGAAAAAGAATTTTTTATTTTTCGTACTTGGCGCAATAGTTGTGCTCGGTATGGGCAGCTGTGAAAACTTGAAGAGTTTTCATCAGGACGATATTGTTGGCGACTGGGTAGCAGAGAAATCGTCAACACAAGCTGTTACACTGAAACTTCATTCCGACAGAGCAGGCTGGCTTGAGTGGTGGTCGAAATCATCTTGGGGGCAGTGGGAGTCGAACGGCAATTATGTAGAAGGTCGTGGCGACCAAACAAACTTCAACTTTATCTTCAGTGAATATACGGGCACTCTTGATATCAACTATGGTATGGCAGTTGGCGATTTGAAAAGTCGTTCCGAACAAGGTGAGGTTGTTTCTGTTAAAGACAATATGATGCGTTTCAGACTTCGTGGCGAAACACTTACTTTCTACAAAGGTACAATCACAAATGGCAAGATTGTTTATACTTCAGGCGGTGGTGGCAGTTCGTCTTCGTATGGTTATGCACCCGAAATGGTCAACGGATACACTTTCAAACTGAACAAGGGAGAGCAACAGTTCAGCCTTGTCTTTGGGTTGAACAACAATGCTGACCTTACCAAATGCTACGCTTTGGGTGGGAAAATCAATGCAGCTTACTATAAGCAGGTTTCTGATGTTACAGCAGTCATAACCTTCAACTACCAACCGGTAGGCGATGTAACCTACCAATACACTGCAACACTTAACTTCACTTCTGCATACGGTGGAACAGTTGTATTCCAAAACTCAATGGAAGGAACAACAAAGGGCACTTTCTCAATGTCAAAATAAAAAGCTGCAATGTTGAAGAAATGTATTTATCTTTTAATGACGGTTTGCCTTTGCTCGTGCGGTAGCATAAAGCAACTGACAGTAGAGCAGTATGCTGAAGACATAAGGCGGGACATACCTTTTGACTTAGGCGAGATGAAAGAGGATAATCCCGAATTATATTCCTTCACTTGCAAAGACTATGTAGCTTATTTCCCCGATTATGAGATTGATAATGAGGGGATGACTTCTGTTTTTCGCACCACTTTCGATACTCTGCCGGCTGTTCAAACTGAGAGTGTGATTTGGCGTAATGTGGTTATAGTCAAGAAGAAACGGCGCGTCTTGTGTATCGACCGTATGCTTCACGATGGTAAGACTTTCGGCTTTGTTTATGTGCTTCAGATGGAAGATAGTCGCTACCCATACGGCAACTACCATTGGGATGTTACCGACCATAGACTGTTGGAACTGGTAGGCAGTATATTGGGAGATTATGCCGATTTCTCACTCGGAGTGTTAAATGCAAAGTAACTAACTTTTTATAAAGATAAGTACTATTTGATAAAGTCATAAAAAGAAAAGAGAGTGCTTCAGTTATGAAACATTCTCTTTTTTGTTTGCTCTCTTGAGCGGGAGTTTGTTTGTAGCGAGACCCGGGATTGAACCGGGGACCTCATGATTATGAATCATGCGCTCTAACCAGCTGAGCTATCTCGCCTCGTCAGAAATTTTTTCAACACGGAATTTTGCTTTTTTTTCAAAAGCGACTGCAAAGATAAGAAAAAAAAACGATTTTTGCAAATTTTTGTTTAATTATTTGTCAAAGTCTTGCTTTTTTTCTTTTCTTCGCGCTGTCGTTTTCTTTCTTCGCGCTGTTGTTTTCTTTGCTCACGGCGTTCACGACGCTCTTGTCGGAGTTCTTCACGCTCTTGCTTCTCACGCTCGCGAATGGCTTTGTAGTTCTTAATATCTTCGCTGTTGAAATCGTATTTGAAGCCGATACCCACACCCTGTATGGTATGTGCCGTACGGATGGAGTATTTATCAACGGTATGTGTGTATGCCTTCACACGCCAGCGTCCTGACTGACTTATTAAGTATTCTACATCGAGATTTCCGAAAATAGGTTGGTTGCTCAAATCGTTGTAGCGGTAACCTAAATTGCCGTTTATAAGCAAACGGTTGTTAGGTTGGTATTGGAACTGCGTCTCATACTCCTGCGAGGCAGACTCGCCCGTACCGTCGGCACGCACATTAAAACCGATTGAGAAGTTTGTGGTCAGTCGGCGCAACCAACTATTGATTTGCCCCGTAACGGTACTGCTGAGTAGCGAATAAGTCTCGTTCAAACCTACCGAACTTGATTCCAACTGCAGGTATTCAGGTGTGTAGAATCGGTTGAAGACCAACAGATAAATAACTTGTCGCATAAGCATCTCGTCGTTGTTGATGATGCTTTTTATCTGACTTTGTACGCTTTCGTCAGACTGTGGCAGTTCGATGCCGAACGAGATGACAGGATTCATTATCTGCTCGGCAAGGTGCAGTTGTACATTGACCGGCACATTTGACCGGTTGGTTGATACCGACGAATAGTTTGACCCGAACAAGTCCTTAAGTGAGGCTGTTGTCTGGTACAGAGCCGTTGCATCCACTTCGAGATTGGTCGGGCTGCCGTTGAAGCGAACCATACTGCCTTCTTGTATCTTAAACTCTTTGCGGATGACATTCTCAAGTGTGAAATTGAATGAGCCTGAAGTTAGAGTATAAGTTCCGTAAAGGTCAATCTTGCCTGAGTTGACATTGTAGTTGAAGCGTATGTTGCCTTCGCCGCGTCCTTTCAGGGCATCGCCCGAACGAGGGTCGATAATGATGTTGATTTCCGCTGCAGGTGTGGCTTCTATTCTCAGGTCAAGTTGCACATTCTGCTTTGGTTGCCACAGTATCTCTTTTTGTATGGTATCTTCAGGGCTATTGTGGTTTTCAAAGGTTATGAAGTTATTTTCCGATGCGTTTGAGGCCGTGGCTACCGATAGCGAGAACTTCGACGGGTTTTCGGTTCTCACATCCGCAAGTATGTATGTACCATTCAGTTCATCGCCATTGATATAAACATCGCCTGAGGCAAAGACATTTCCCCAGAACATCTGTCCTTTCGAGGCTGGCAGACTCATCACATGCGCTTTGTCGGTATGTACCTTAAGTCGGTATTTCCAGTCTTTGAAGTTGCCGTTGTGCGACACTTCGCCATTGAAAAGAAGTTCTCGTTGTTTGTCGTCTTTAAGGTGTATGTCTCTGAAAATGATTGCGGTAGTATCCATAAAGACAGAGTCGCGAACACTATATCGTGTGCCTATATATCCTATACCGACTGATGCATCTGCGAAAGCCTTGACAAGCACATGTGTCTCTTTTTTCTGCCCAAAGACTTGCACTTCTCCCCATGCACGGCCTTGCAGGTTGTCAAGAAACTCTTGCGTCCAGCCGTTGATAAAACCCAACCTGACGGAGTCGGGGTGGATGTTCAGGTGCCATTTGTCGCCTTGCACAGTGCCGTCAAGCAAAGCGACAGTATCTTTGTTTTCTACCACATCGGCATAGAGCATCACTTGTTTTGTTTGTCGGTCCCAGTCGGCTGTGGCGTGTACATCGCCAAGCACATGTGAGTTGATACTTGCCGAATCCATCCATACTTCGGCGGTGAAAAGCGGTGAGCGTAGTGCGCTGAAAACCATAGCCTTGCCGGTTACCGCACCACCTAAATCTACACTCTCTTTGACTTTGGTAAATTCGAGTATGTAGTCAAGCACTATCTCGTTGAGTTCTATGTTTATAGAGTCAGTTTCTTTTGTAGATGCCGTTCCGTTGGCATAGACATAACATTGTGAGTTGCCAAACTTGAAGTCATCGATTTGAATGATGGTATCAGCCGCTATGTAGTTGATTTGACTCTCCGCAATTCTCATAATAGAGTCGTTGATAATGAATTGCGAAGGTTTGAATTTTACTCGGATATGCGGTTGTCCGCGCAATTCACCAACAGAGGCATTAAACTGCAGATTGCCGGAGTTGTGTACAGTGTCGCAGTTTTGATAGCGGGCGTCAAGACTTATGGAGTCGTTCTTTGCAATTACATAAACAGATGCGTCTATACTGCCTAACTTTTTGCTCGCAAGCGACTGACCCTCAGGTTTATATGTGAAAGCAAAGAGGCTTAACTCGTCGTTCTGATTAGTTACATCAACACCTATTTCTTCAAAATAAAATTTTTGTGCTTTGAGGTTGGGCACTCGAAGTTGCATTGCAAGTTGTTTGTCCTTGTCGCTCAAATGGCCTTCAATAGTAGATTTGCCTTTTATATATACAGGCAGTTCCAAGACAGATGATATAGTGTCGAAATTCTCAAGCGACACTCTGTAGGTCATTTCGTTTTTTGGTGGCTTGCGTTGCAACTTACGGCGGTCTTTTTCTGACAGAATGAGGGGTATCTGTTGCATCACAAGATTCTGCACACTCTCTTTGAGAGTTGAAAAAGTATAGTTGCCTGTAAAGTCGGCATTAAGGTAGTCGGAATGGATACGCAGTGATGTTTCTTTCTTTTTGCTTGTTTGTGCTTCGGCAAGCAGATAGGGCAGGTTGAGGGCTTTGCCCGTTCTGCGCATACTGAAACTGTCAATACGGACACTGCCGTTGATGTTGTCAAGTGAGTTGCCCGAGCCTTTCATCGTCAGACTGCCTACGATGGTAGCATCGTTGTATTTCTCCGACAAGTGCAACTCATTGAAATTGAGCGTGTCAACCCTGAGTTTGAAGTCATAGACGGGTATGTCTTTTCTAAAGTCCACGAGTCCGTTGAAGCCGGCAGTTATGTTTTCGTCTTCAATCTTCATAGAGCCTTGAAACTCGTGTTCGTGGTATTCGCCATCAATGATAGCATCGTGATAGACATACTGTCGGTACTCTATTGCTGAGATATGAACATTGACATTGGCTTTGAAGGGTTGCACTTTGCTCACTCGCGCTCTGCCGTGAATGTGTGCGCTGACATTGCCTAAGTCTTTCTGTCTCAGCAGTTTTCCGAGTGCAAAGTCGTGTGTGTCAATATCGCCGATAAAGAATGTAGGTCGGGTGTCTTTTGTAATATCTCTTTTCAGGTGTCCTTTAGTGGTTATCACTCCGACTCTTGAAGTGAAAGCACCATTGAGGTTCAGACTGTCAACACTTCCTTCAAGCAGGCCGCGGTAGTGCATCACTCCGAGTTCGGTCATAAACTCAGGCAGAAGGTATGGGTTGTTGCGCATGTCGGAAACAAAATCTTGCAGTATAGAGCGGTCCAAGCGCAGGTCTTGTAGTCGCGCCCACATATAAGCATCCTCCGTCTCTGGCAATCCAACGACTTTGATATTACCTCTGACTATAGAGTTTTTGTCGTAATCCAAGGCAAGGTTGGCAATATGAACACTGTCTAACCTGCCTCTTACTTCGCCGGATAAATCTATCTCTTTGCGAATGTTTTTCAGAGCCGGCACAAACCGTCCGATGTCGCCAAGCACAAGTTTGGTCTTGTTCACTTTCAGTCCGACGGCTAATCTGGGCAGGTTGTTTCTCGGGTCGATACCGTCGGCATAAACTTCGCCTTGAAGATCCACTTCCGAGCGTTTGAGTTGCAGGTAAAACTGCCTGAGACTCATCTCCCCTGGGTGTGCCATAAACCTTGTTTTCAGGTCTTTAACTTCAAACCCTTCGCGTTCTTTTATTCGCAGACTTCGTATTTCCACATTGAGCGAGTCGGTAGAGAAGTGGTTAAGCGAAAGGTCGGTGGCAAGACTGTCGATATACCAACTGTCGTAACGCAGACGCACATCGGAAATGCTGACATCTTTAACTTCAATCAGCGGGATCGTTTTCTTAACAGAGTCTTTCTTCTGAGTATCAGGCGAAAAAGCATCTACAAGAAATTGATAATTCCAAACAGAGTCTTGCTTATAGGCATTAGCATACACACCTTTTAGCCCTACTTTTGAGAACAGAATCTTTTGTTTGGTAAAGCCCCAAGGATTGAATTTCGCTTCGAATGAGTCGATATAAAGTAGCGTATCGCCTTGTTGGTCAGATACAAACACTCCGTTGATGTCAAGGCTGTTGAAGAACTTGAAGTCAATTTTCTCAACATACATGTGTGTGCCGACATTTTTTGAAAGCGTGTTGGTAACGGCATTCATTATAAGTGTCTGCACCCGACTACTTTGCAGTACAAGTAAGACTGTGCCCACCAACAGAAGCAGGCACAGCGGTATTGCCAATAATATGTTGCGTAAGTGTCTGATTATTCGGCTATAACTAAAAAGTAGGTTTTCTTACCGCGTTGGAAAAGCAGGTACTTGTCTTGCAGCAGGTGTTGTGTCCCGATAGGTGTATCGGTGCTTGTCCATTTCTCTTTGTTGAGCGACAGTCCGTTCTGTTGTATTGTTTTTCTTGCTTCTGCTTTCGAGGGGAAAATGTTTGTCTGAACAGCAAGCAGTTCAAGCGGTAAAACCCCGTCAGAAAGTGCCTGACGACTGATATGGTATTGCGGAACTCCTTCAAATACCTGTAGGAAGGTTTGTTCGTCAAGTCTTTGCAGGGCTTCGGCTGTAGCATTACCGAAAAGGATGTTGCTTGCTTCAACGGCGGCTTCGTAGTCGGCAAGGCTGTGTACCATGATGGTAACTTCTTTTGCCAAGCGTTTTTGAAGCGTACGCAAGTGTGGTGCTTCGCGGTGTTCGTTTATCAAAGCGTTAATCTCCTCTTTGGTGAGTGAGGTGAATATCTTTATGTATTTCTCGGCGTCTTCATCGGTGGTGTTGAGCCAGAACTGATAGAACTTATATGGCGAGGTATAGCGTTTGTCAAGCCAGATGTTGCCACTTTCAGTCTTACCGAATTTGCCACCATCGGCCTTGGTGATAAGCGGGCAGGTGAGTGCAAACACATCACCTCCGCCTGTACGACGGATAAGTTCTACACCTGTGGTGATATTGCCCCATTGGTCGCTACCGCCCATCTGCATCTTGCAGTTCTTATGTTTGTTAAGATACAGGAAGTCATAGCCTTGCAGAAGTTGGTAGGTAAATTCCGTGAACGACATACCTTGCGAGTACTCACCGTTAAAACGCTTCTTCACAGAGTCTTTTGCCATCATATAATTGACTGTAATGAGTTTGCCGATGTCGCGTGCAAAGTCAAGGAAACGGTAGTCTTTCATCCAGTCGTAGTTGTTGACGAGTTCTGCTGCATTGTCGGCCTTACTGTTGAAATCAAGGAAGCGCTCTAATTGTTTTTTTATACATTCCTGATTATGGCGCAGTGTTGGTTCGTCAAGCAGGTTACGTTCTGCCGATTTGCCTGACGGGTCGCCTATCATACCGGTAGCACCACCTATGAGTGCTATGGGTTTATGCCCGCATTTTTGCAAGTGGCGAAGCATCATAACGCCACAAAGGTGTCCTATGTGCAGACTGTCGGCGGTTGGGTCGATACCAACATAAGCGACTGTCGGCTCTTTGAGTAACTGCTCTTCTGTACCGGGCATGATGTCTTGTAGCATTCCACGCCAACGGAGTTCTTCTACAAAATTCATATTCTTATCGTTATAAGTTATAAAATTATTTAGTGTTAGCGTACAAATTTACAAAAAAGATACGATAAATGCAAAAAAAGATATATTTTGCAAGATTTTATCTGCTAACAACGGCAAAAGGCAGTTTTTTGCGGATACTACTACCTTTTGTTGCATTGGTAAAATCGCAGAACAGCACATACACTCCGATCGGAACGAGTGAGTTGTTGCTTGTTCTGCCGTCCCAAAAAAGTGTACCTTCTTTTGACAGAAGGTCGTTTGCCGTTATTTTGGCTATCGGCAAGCCAGTTGGGGTAAACACGGTTATGTTGGCAGTGAAGCCTATGTCGGGCAGGTTGTAGTGCACTTGCAAGAGGTCTTCGTAGCCGTCGTTGTCGGGTGAGAAACTTTCTGTTTCAAGCCAAACGGTCTTTTCGTCCGTCTCGTTGTCAATATCAATATATTGTGAGTTCTTGCTTGATGGCGTAGCATAGTCGGCATCTTTTGCGGCAGAATGCCAAGTCGATGGTTCATAACTGCTTAACAGAGGGTTGATTCTCTCAAGCGACACACCTTTGGTTTGTGTGAGCATGATATGGTGCATGTTGTCGTTATACTGCATTGAATCAACTACATTGCCGTCTATGTCAAGCAAAAAGACTTCGCCTTTGCCGTTTGGTAATGCTCTGGTCCAAGTGGTTGAATAGACAATGTGAGAACTTGTAAGTTGGTGAGTGATACGCAGCGAGTCGGCATTTCGACATAGTGTGGCATAGGAATGTGGCGGAAGGAAAGAGTTTTCGGGAAAGATGTTTCCTTTTCTCAGATTGCCTTTCGTGTCTTTGTTGGTGATGCTCATTCCGTCAAGCATCAGTGTTGTCTCGCCTAAGTTGTAGAGTTCGACATATTCTTGTCCGTTCTCGTCGGGGTCGTACATCACTTCGTTGATAACCAAATCGGTTATGTCGCTATCAGTGTATGGCTGTGGTGTATCGGTCGTGTCGTTGTCAGTTTTGGGTTTCTCATATTCGCCTTCACAATAGAGGTTGTCAAAAAAGTAGTTATAACCATTTGGTTTGGTGTGTTTTATTTGAACCGACAAAAATCCGCCTTCTGTGTATTGAGGTTTTATGTTGCAAGAACCTAAGAAATCAAAATCGGGGTGTGTGTAGTTTTTATAGTACAGGCTTAATTTATTACCTATGAGTTGAAGTTTTATGTTAAAAATAAAACCATACGCAGGTAAAGAGTCTTCTGAAAAACAATTGTTTTTTACGCTTAAAACAGTATTCGATTTACCGCTTGTTTGTTCGCATATTTGTATATCTTTTTTGCTTCCGCCTATTTGGACATAATAACCTATAGTGTTATTCGGGTTTTCTCGGTTGGAAAGAAAATAGAAGCGTAGGTAGTTGTTTTGTGTAGTAGGGTTGTTTATTTTTGCAAAAAAATTCCAAGTTTCAATTTTGTTTATAGCAAAAGGTGTTGAGAGGTAGCAGGTTGTGGCTTCATCGTTTTTTGTTTGAAGTTGATAATTACCGTTTATGGCGAAACTACCAAAGTCGCCCGTCCAAGCAGGGTTGTCGGTGTAGTTGCCGTCGGAAAAGTCTTCTTGAAGAGTTATCTGTGCTTTTGAGGACAACGGCAAGAGGAGCAATATGAGTAATAATACGGTTTTATTCATCTATCAATAATCGGACGGCTTGCTTGAGGTTCTTAACTTTGTAGGTTGCTTCTTTTTCTGTGTCTTCGGTTATCCAAATTTGTTTTATTCCGGCATTGTGTGCACCTTCGATGTCGCTTGTATAACTGTCGCCTATCATGATGGCTTCGTCTGCATTGCATTTGTTGCGCTCAAGTGCGATACGGAAGATGTCGGCATTAGGTTTTTGAGTCCCCACTTCTTCTGAAAGGATGATATGCTCAAAATAACCCATCAGTCCCGAACGGAGTATCTTGCGATACTGAACCCGTACAAAACCATTGCTGATGATGGTGAGAGGGTAGTGCTGTGCAAGTCTTTTCACCGGTTCAACCACATCGGGCAGGAGTGCGAAATTGTCGGTTGTGAGTTGCAGGAAGTCGGCAGCCATACTATCTGCCATTGAATTTAGTTGGTTAGATGTTTTAGAGATTTTAGTTTTTTCCGCTTCAATAAGCGGGTGCAGGAAGCGGGCGTGTTCAAGTTCGGGTATGCTCATTCTTCCTAAGCCGTATTGTTGCCATACATAGAGGTTATAGGGTTCATATACGGCAAAAAAAGACTCGAAGTCAGAGTAAAAATCTTCGAGGTGATACTTGCGGAACATCAGTCGCAGTGCTTTTTGTGCAGCACCGCTGAAATCGCCGATGGTATCGTCCCAATCAAGAAAAACAGACTTGTACAATTCACAATTCACAATTTACAATTCACTTTTTACCTAATTATCTCTAAGGTATTTATTAGGTCGTCGAAGGTTTTTATTTTGCTTGTTTCTTTTACTTCTTGCATCTGCCGATATACTTCTTTTTCGTATGTTGGTTCTTCCACATCGCGTATCACACCGAGTGCAACGGGGAAGTCAGGTCCTTCCATAAGTGCAAGTTTGCGGTGCAGGGTATCGTCGGCAGTATGAGCATCGTGAACGAGGATATCATTTTCCGTTATGCCGTTCTCGCCTATGGTTACTACTTTGAGTTGCAGTCCGTCAAGCACAAGTCCTTTCTGTTTGTCTTTTCCAAAGAGCATATGTTTGCCGTGTTCAAGCATCAAGGTGCGCTCTGACCGCTCTTCTCTATCTGCAATATATGAATGGGCGCCATTGTTGAATATCACGCAATTAACTAAACATTCCACAACCGCAGTCCCTTCGTGTCGGCTTGCCTGAACCATACATTTGACAGTTGTTGGCATATCAACATCGAGTGTGCGTGCAAAGAATGTCCCGCGAGCACCCATCACTAATTCTGCAGGTCTAAAGGGGCGTTCCACTGTCCCGTATGGCGATGATTTGGAAACAAACCCCTTTGGCGATGTGGGCGAGTACTGTCCCTTGGTCAGACCATATATACGATTGTTGAAAAGGCATATATTCAGGTTGATGTTGCGGCGGAGTGCGTGAATAAAATGGTTTCCGCCTATTGCGAGACAGTCGCCATCACCTGTCATCAGCCATACATTGAGATCAGGATTGGCAGTCTTGACACCTGTTGCGATGGCTGCACCGCGTCCGTGTATGGTATTGAAACCGTAGGTGTTAAGATAGTGTGGCATACGCGATGAACAACCTATACCTGAGATAACTACCGTATTGTGAGTTGGGATACCTATTTCCGCCATTGCTTTCTGAAGTGCCATAGTGATGGCGTGGTCGCCACAGCCCGGGCAGAAACGGACATATTGATTAGATTTGAAGTCTTGCTGTGTCATAGTTGTGAGATAATTTCTTCTATTTCAAATGGTTGGGCAGTTGTTTTGTTGATTTGTTCAAGGTGCAGACCTTCTATCTGGCTGCGCAGATAGGTGGCAAGTTGTCCTGAATTGAGTTCGCATACCACCACTCTCTTGTATCTCAGAAGTATCTGTTTTACATTGCGTTGAAGCGGATAGATATAGTTGAGTTGCAACAGTGCTGTCGGTTTGCCTTCCTTGTTGAGTTTTTCCGTTACAGCTTTCAGGTGTCCTTCGGTTGAACCGAAACCGACAAGCAACAGGTCGGCATTGGGGTTGCCAAAGACATGTGCGTAAGGTATATAGTCTGCCACTCTGCTTACTTTCTCTGCTCTTGTCTTTATCATACGGGCATGGTTGTCGGGGTTAGTGGATATCGTTCCCGTTTCGGCATCTCGTTCAAGACCCATGTTGCGATATTCGAAGCCTTCCGTTCCGGGCAGAGCCATATATCGTGCAAGCGATTCGGGGTCTCTGAGGGCTGGGTTGTTATGCCCTTTGGCTTGCCGGTCAATACCTACAGGTGTTATAGGTGGCAGGTCTTTAAGATGCATCACTTCCCAAAGTGCAGTACCATTGGCAAGATAGGCATCGGTAAGCAGAATGACGGGGGTTGAATGTTCGAGTGCAAGTTTCGCAGCCATGAATGCAAAGTCAAAGCAGTTGGCGGGTGTAGAAGCGGCAAGTACTACAACAGGGCATTCGCCGTTTCTGCCCCAGATGGCTTGCAATAGGTCGGTCTGCTCAGATTTGGTGGGCAGTCCTGTTGATGGACCGCCGCGCTGTACATCGACAAGCACAAGTGGCAGTTCGCTCATAACGGCAAGTCCTACGGCTTCACTCTTGAGCGACATGCCCGGACCGGAAGTGGTTGTAACGGCAAGGTTGCCGGCAAAGGAAGCACCTATGGCCGTACAGATACCTGAAATCTCGTCTTCTGCCTGTACTACAACCGCACCTAAGTCTTTCCTGAGTGCAAGTTCCTGCATAATGTCGGTAGCAGGAGTGATGGGGTATGACCCTACAAAGAGTTGCCGGTGTGCTTTTTTCGCAGCCGCAAGCAGACCGAATGCCGTTGCCTTGTTGCCGGCGATAGAGGCACGCTCAACTTGAGAGTTGTTGTCAGAGGGGTTATCTATAATAAACTGAATATCAAGATGAAGGTTGCTTGCGTAATTGTAGCCGTCGGTAAGCACTTTAAGATTCGCTTCAAGAACCGATGGCTTTTTCTTGAACTTGTTTTCAAGGAAATGAATGGCTTTGTCGATTGAGCGGTCGGTTAAGAAGCATATAACACCTAATGCCAACATGTTCTTCGACCTAACTATGGCTTTGAGATCCATCCCGCTGTCTTTGAGACTTTCCTTGGTGAGCGAAGTGAGCGGTACAGGCAGTAGTTGTATGCTTTCTGCTATCTGAAGTTCTGTAAAAGGATTGTCGGTCGTGAATTGCGCTTTCTCAAAATCTTTGGGTGTGAAACTGTCGGTATCGAAAAGTATTACAGAGTCGGTTTTCAGATAGTGAGTATTGGTCTTGAGTGCCGCAGGGTTCATCGCAACGAGTATATCGGCTTTGTCGCCCGGGGTATATACATTGCCTGAACCTATATGCACCTGAAAGCCGCTTACTCCACCGAGTGTTCCTTGCGGTGCGCGTATCTCTGCCGGATAGTCGGGGAAAGTGGAAATAGAGTTGCCAAGCAAGGCAGAGACAGAAGCAAACAAGTTGCCTGTCAGTTGCATACCGTCGCCCGAATCGCCACAAAAGCGGACGACAAGATCTGTCTGTTGTCGTTTCATTAGTTATTAGAGTATAATTGTTTTTACTGATTTATTGGCTGTACGAACGATGTAACAACCCTGCTTAAGACTGCCGTTCAAGGAAGTAACATCTCTGCCGTCAAGGCTGTAAATACTGAAGGGGCAATTAGCATAAATTGTTTTTTGAAGAACAGTTATCTCTATGTCTTCTACTGTCAGGATGTCTGTTGGTAGTTCTTCGTCGAAGAATATCTGTTCAGATGACTCATTGTCTTCTGTGAAAGTGGTCAGTTGACCGTAGATAGGCAGTTCTTTATAGACCTTTCGGTGTTTATTGTTTTGGTCAACCCATTTGAGGTCAATCAGATAAACCGTTACTCCGTCAGCGTTCTTTCTCAAGGGTGTTAGTGTGAGTGAGCAGTGTTTGAGATACAAGGCTGTTATGTTGCCGTTGTTGCTTACAAAAGTGTAGGTAGAGCCTTTGGCTGACGAGTTGGTGCAATACACTTGCCACGGCTGTCCGTCTTTGACAGCACTCGAATATGTACCGGCAATAGAAGTACGCGATGAGTTGGTTACTTTAAGGTATATCTGCGGATAGGCATTGTCGTTGTCCTCGGCTGTCAGACGGAAGTCGCAATCATAGATTTTTCCTGCTTTCTGTGTCTTGTCGTCGTAATAGTCATATTGGGCATAGTTATAATCGTCGGACATATCCTCATATTCCACCTGCTGAGCATATCGGGTGTTGTTTCCTTTGACATACAAAGTAGGGTAGAGCATGTTTGTCTCGTTCTGATAGAACTTAAATCCGTGTGGGTCGTTGGGTGTGATATTGAAACGGAAGATGCCAAGACCGGATTTAGTGGCTATCTTTATCCCTTCGGTATCTTCAAAGGTTATCTCACAATCTACTTGACCGTTGTTGAAACTTATGCCGTTGGTGCCACTTACGCCTCCTAAGTAATAACCGCCTTTTGCATCGCGGTCGCCATCACCCTTGCATAGCACGCTGAAAAGTTTGTAGTAAGAGTGCCATTTGTTATGTACTATTCTTACTTCGTTGTCGGTATAGTCGCCTTCAATGACATCGCTTGAGAAGTTTTGCAGACATACATAGTTTTTCCCTGTGGCTTCCTGTCCGTTCCAGATATAGGTGTTGCCGGCATATTCAACTACTATAAGGAAAGTGTCTTGAATATCTTGCCCGTCAATGGGGAAACTGTTGATTTTGTGGTATTGCGTAGCATAGGCTGAAAAAATGCTTGCTACAAAAGCAAAAAAGAGTAATGTTTTTTTCATGATATTTTTTTATTTATTCAAAAATTCCAAAATTACATTTTTATTCCAAAATTCCAAGATTCAAGTTACATTCAACGATACAAATTTCCAATCTTTGAATTTTTGAATCTTTGAATTTTTGAATAAATTAGCATTTCTAATTTCTGGTTGCTATAGTCCAACTTATGAAATATCGTATTCCTGCTATTGTGAGGGCGAGTCCCAAGCCCGGGTAGAAACCGGCAAAGAACTCCGTCGGCACAAAAGGCAGGTGTTTGAGCGATATGCCTAAACACATCATAAAAGTAATGAGTACGTAACCTTTCAAATCGAAAAAGGCAAAAAGGTTTTTCTTTTGTTCCGGAAAGGAGAGTATTCTGTTCGTATATCGTTTTATGAAGTTATTGAACATCAGCGAGAACAGCACTACAACAATCGCTATAAGACAGAGCCACCATACTCTTTCCGCATGTGTCTCGCTTATAGCGATGAGGGCTTTGATGCCTTTTATGAAGATAACTACTCCGGGGGCTAACCAACACAGCACCTGCATAAGTAGCAAATGTTCTTTTCTGACTGCAAGAAAACTCTCTTTTTCGTGTTCCATCTTTCTTTTTTTAGTTTTCTTGCAAATTTACTCATTTTTTTACAATTTTCAAATACTTTCCGAGTTTTTTACTCTTTTGTTTCCATTAGAGTGCCTTTTGACTTATCGTTGCCCGCTGACTCATTGTCCCGCATTTGACATTGAAAGTAGTCTCTCTTGGTGTGCCGGTTGTGTTCTTCTCAAGAATGAGTGTAAACGAGTTGCTTGTTTGTTCAGACAGCCAACACCACGAAGGCAGACCTTCCACTTGCCAACCGCTGCAATCGGTTGCGACATCTATGCGCAATTTACCGCCTTTGCCGATGGGGTCGTTGATAAAGTCGGTTGACAGTTCGAGGTAGTTTCTCGAAGCTGACTGTGTTATGCGAACAGATTTGTAGATATAGTTGCCGTCTGTCTGTCGCATTTTTATCTGAATGTTTCCGGCACGCTGTTCTGTGGTTGTGTTGCGTGGCACTTCCACTACGATAGAGTTTGCGTTTTTAGTAACAAAGCACCATTGCGGATGGTCTGCCAATCCCCATTCGCCTGTAGCATCAACGGTGATACTCATCCTTCCTCCCGCACCACGACTATCGTCAATAGCAAGCGGTTTGACTTCAAGTCTGTCAGTGTTTTTAGGCTGCGGTGTCGGTTCGACAGTAGTGGTTACGGTAACAGGAACTAATTGGACGGGTTCTAATTGAACTGGTGTTAGTTCAGTCTCTTCGGGTGTTTCACTAAATGTGGCATTTCCCTCAATAACAGTTTCTTCGCTGACTATTGTTTCTTCTCTCACTACTGCTTCTTTTTCGGTAAAGTTGGGTTTGCTTATTTTCTCTACATCATTATTATCAACAATTTTTCCATTCACCATTCGCATCCTACCTCTTCTTGTTTCTATATACTCTACTTTTGGCTCTGTTTCTTCTTGTGTCTCAACATTTCTCCGACCTCTCCGTCCGGTTGGTTCTTCCACTTCATATTCTGAAAGTTCTTCTTTAGAATTACCTTTTAGTGGTTTGAGTTTGTTCAGATTGATATAATAAAAATGACCGACAATGTTAGGCATTAATGTTGGTGAGCATATAACTGTTTTATATCCCTCTTTTGAAATACGGAATTCGACTTTTTTTAAATTTTTAGAGTTGTCAATAACAAAAGGTCGTATTTGAGCATATTTACGTATGCCGGGTGTGTTGAGTTCATTTGTAGCTCCAATTTTTGTTGTGTAGGCAAATGGTGTTGTACCTAAATATGTCCAATCATCTTTAGGAGTCTCCCCTTTGTATATCATTCGATATTCTACTGTTGCATCAAAGTGTTTTTCGTCTTTAACATATCCCACCATTGGAACGTAATTACCGTATGCCAACACATTGACTTCTTTTGTCCCCTCTCCTAAAGATATTTCCGAAGAACTGCTTTCGTTCCCTTGCCATTCTGAGTAATCATTATCATTGTTGTCATATTTGACAGTTGACGATACTATTTCTTCATATCTGCCATCATCGTGTAAAATAGCGGAAACCTCTTCTCTTGCAATTTTTTGCTGTTCTCCGTTTGGAACTGTGTAGTTTATTTCAGAAGAAGTGATTTCATTGATGGATACACCATCAATATTTTCGCCATTTTTCTTCACTATTACAGCTGAAATGGCAAAAAAGATATTTAATGTGACTAAGGTAATTATTAAAGATATTCTTTTCATATCGCTAATGCAATGAGCTTTTTAACAATTATTCTTCTTCAATTTTTACAAGTTTGAAAAATACGCTTAATTCTTTTTCGTCAAGTATAGAATTGAGGTTGAAGCGTTTTTTCTGTGTGGCATAACCTTCTTTCTCGCAACGAATTTCTATTTGTACTTGCTCGGAGTTTTCGTAGGTTAGCCCTTTTATATCGAAAGGTTCGGTTGTTTCGTAAGGTGTTGTTTCCAGATACTTGGAGTTTTGGTTTTTTACTTCTTCTGTTGAACTGACCACTCGCCAATATATGTCTGCTCCTTGTGGACGAGACTGAATATCCCAGTGAATAGGTGCTTTGGTGATTGCAGAGTTTGCATTGTTCGCTTTATCTGCATTGTTTTGAGTCTTATGCAGGAAGAAAGCAATTCGATCCCAATCAATATCTTTGAGGGCATTAACATAAGCATTGTTGAGTGCAATGTTAGCCGCTTGCACAGAATTGGAAGGACCATTGACAGATGCTCGACCCGTTATTTCAACCGTCGGATATACAAGTTTCATACTGTGATCAAGCACTTTAATGTCAAATATAATGGTTCCGTTCCAACCAACTCCATATAGCCAATCTGAATGAAACTCTTTTATTTCAATTTGCATTAAATAATCAGTTTCAATATCTGCATCGATATTAAACCCCATAGTACGCATATACCTTCTCATACTTTCCTCAACGAAAGCTGTTACTGCAGGATTGGTTGAGGAATTAGGAACATAGATAGGGCTGGCATCATATATTTGAAGTATGCGTTGATTTGCTCTTGCGTCTTGTACATTCAGGCGGATACCATATTGAAGATTGATGTATTTATTTTCTTGTGGTAGTTGAGCAAGTACAAGATTAAAATCAAATCTTTGCGGTTGCGCCGATTGTCCCTTTTTCTTTTTTGCTGCAGACAAAGGAAATGCTATCAAGAAGGAAAATAAACACGTTATGATGGCGAATCTTTTCATATTTGTAGATGTTGATTATTTTCCGTCAGGTTTGATTTTAATGAATTTTCCGCTGATAGTTGTTTTATAAACAATATCGCGACTTCTTCTGCCTTGTTCAACATTGGTGGATATAACAGGTTCTATTATCCCATCAGCACCTGCTACCTTTGCGGCATTGATAAGTTTGTAAATAGCCATACGGCGTACAATCCAATGCGGATAGGCCGGTATATACATTATTTGTTCATCGTAATCATTGCTCAAATAGCCCAAACGGAGAATGCCATTGACCTTAAGAGGAACATATATAGCTTGACCATTTGCATTAGTACTAACAACCCAGCTAAGACTGAAATCTCCGTTAGGATCTTCTACTTCAATAAGTGCATTGGAAAAATGGGCATATATAGTAGCTTCTGCAGAAACAGTGTTCATAACGATATAATCCTTTCTTTCTAAGTTGAGCTCTTCAAACGATGCCGTTGCTATAGTGTTTATTGCTTGGGGAACAATAGTTGAACGTCGAATTTTACACGAACTCAATGTCAGTGCTACTGCAAAAATCAAAAGGTAACTAAATTTTTTCATAATAAAAACGATTTAAGTTGTTTTGTCCTACTCACTTATGGCTTTTCGGTTACTCCGTTTTTTTATATAAGTTTATGTGGTTATTCTTCTTGTACGAGTTTGAAAAAGACGCTCAATTCTTTTTCTTCAATAAGTGATGACATAGAAAAGCGTTTTGTTTGTGTGTAATAGCCTGACTTCTCGCATTTTATCTCTATCTGGACCAGCGAAGCATTTTGGCGGTTTAAGCCTTGAATCTCAATGACATCGGACGATTCGTATGGCGTTGTACCTAAGTATTTGGAGTTTTGATTTTTGACGGCATCAGTAGAACTGACTACTCTCCAATATACATCAGCTCCCGCCGGACGCGACTGAATATCAATATGCAGTTGTGTTTTGAGTTTTGTGTTTTCAGCGGTCGGTCGTTCATATTGCGGAGTTCTGCCATAATCGGAATTAGTTGATTCTCTGTCTCTCCTCGCAGGTTGTGGGGTCGGTTGGTCTTTAATCTCTTTGCCGGTCATTTCGGCGGCTAACCATCTGCATACGGGCAAGAGATTAGAAAATTTGCCGTTTACCAGTTCGCCATACTGCGATGCGGGACTTGCCATCTTGCCTGTCTCTACATCGATAAGATAGGCTTCGATATAAAACTCTGTGCTTGATTTAGTAATGGTAGTAACACAAATAAAATCAGCTCCGCTCATCTCACCCATACGGTGTATGTCTGCATCCGAGACATTGCCTGAGCGCTGAAAATCTTGCTCTTGCATCATCTGGTCAATGTCGGAACGGGTAAAGGCTTCGTAGCCTTCCATCTGTATGATGGCTTTGCGCATTTCACCGCGAATCATGGCTTTCTCCATCGCCGCAATCGGATCAGAACCCTCGCCGGCACGAGGTTCAAGCAATGCTACTTTTACTTGCGAGAAAGCAGATATAGCAAGGAAAACTGATAAAACAGTAAATGTAATCTTTTTCATTTTTGACTTATTGTTGAGTTTAGGGCATAAAAAAAGCATAGACCCCATTTGTTGTTTATTTACCAAACGAGGCCTTAGCATACCTAAAAAGTCAAATAAACAACAATGAAATCTACGCTGATATGAAAACACATTGCCCAGAGGCAATATGATATATTCATATCCCACATAGACGCTCATTGATGCTTTGTTTTGGACTTTTTTTTTGAAAAGTTGCTAAGTTTTCGTTTGGTCAAAATCAAAGCGCAAAAAACGCTATTTCAGTATTTTATGTTCATCGTTTTTCAGCGACACTTCGCTACAACGATGTTTTTGTTTAATCCCTCCGCCCTTTGCGCAAAAATGCACAATAGCGTAGAATTCGCTACAAATATACAATATTTATCCTTAATCTGCAAATTTTTGTTAATTTTTCATATCCCGTCCCCTGACACACATTTCTTATTTTGAATCTTTTGAATTTTTGAATCTTTGAATAAAGGTTAACGGAGTTAACTTATTGTCATTTCTCCGCAGAGGTTGGTCTGAAGCAAGCGTTTGATAGTGTCGTTGTCATTACCATGCTCACCCATAAGATACATCATCTTCGTTACAAGCGCTTCAGTGGTTATATCATATCCGCTTAACACACCTGCCTGCAACAACGGCAAACTTGTCTCATACCTGCCCATCTCGACAGCACCCTGTGCACATTGTGTGCGATTAACGATGATAATACCCTTGCTAATCGCTTCTTTTAGTGCATCTACAAACCATTGTGCCGTCGGAGCATTACCCGTACCGTAACTCTCAAGTACTACACCGCGAAGACCTGCAATACCAAGTATGGCTCGCACTGTCTCAGGTGAGATGCCCGGGAACAGTTTGAGTATCGCCACATGCTCGTCAATACGCGTACGCAGACGCATAGGGCTTGACCAATCAGGGTAATGAACACGATGCGGGTAGTAGGTTATATGAACACCCGCCTGTGCCAGAGGAGAAAAATTGAACGAACGAAAAGCATCGAACTGCTCGGCATTGCGTTTCGTCGTTCGGTTACCGCGATACAGTGTGTTCTCAAAAAAAATACACACCTCAGGCACTATGGCTTTGCCTTCAGCATCCTCGGCGGCGGCTATCTCAAGGGCAGTCAGAATGTTCTCGCGAGCGTCTGTGCGGCGTACGCCAAGAGGCAACTGCGAACCCGTGAAGATAACAGGCTTCTGTAGGTTCTCAAGCATGAAACTGAGAGCCGATGCAGAGTATGCCATCGTGTCAGTGCCGTGAAGCAGAACAAAACCATCGTACTTTTCGTACTCTTTGTAAATGACATTAGCCATTCTGCTCCAAGCCGACGGACTTACATTGGCTGAGTCGATAAGTGGCTGAAATGCAACAACGGTGGCAGTAGTGGCAGTGTCCGACAACTCAGGCAAAATATGCTCAAAATCGTGCATCGATGCCGGACGAAGTGCACCACTCAGTTTGTCGCATACCATACCTATGGTGCCACCTGTACAGATAACGAGAATGTTTTTACAATTCACAATTTACAATTTACAATTCACAATGCAAAGTTACATAATTTTATCAAAAAATGCAAATTATCAATCGTAAATCGTAATTTGTGTATTGAAATGTTGCAAATATGCTTTTTTTTTCGTATCTTTGTAGGCATACTAAATTCTTTTTATCTATGCCCAATACTGTACAAATCTATTGTAAGAACACCAAACAGTTTCACGATGTTCCTCGTGGCAGTTCGCTTCTTGAAATCTACCAAATGCTTAACATTACTTTGCCTTACCGCGTTGTAGCGGCGCATGTTAATTATAAGGTGGAAAATCTGAATTACTATTTGTATGGTCCGAAAGATGTGGAGTTTATTGACGCAAGTGTGTCAGATGGGATGTGTGTGTATGTTCGGACTTTATGTATGACCCTTTGCTGTGCGGTAAACGAACTTTACCCGGGCGCAACACTTCGTATCGAACACCCTATCTCACTCGGTTACTACTGCACACTCAAACTCCCTGACGGAACAGGTATGAAAAAAGAGATGGTCGGCGAAATCAAACAACGGATGAAAGAAATCATCGAACAAGACCGTACCATCGTATGCCATGAGAAACGCACAAAAGATGTGATGCAACTATTCCGAAATCATTCCGACGGTGAATCGAACCTGTTTGAGACCTTCGGAGATCCATATTCCAAATACTACAGCATTGGCGATTATATCGACTATTATAATGGCGTACTCATGCCATCAACAGGCTATCTGTCGCTGTTCGACCTTGTTGAGTACCACGACGGCATACTTCTGCGTATCCCTAATCGCAAGCAACCTACAATACTCGAACAGATGCCACCGCAAGAAAAGATGTTCAGTACCTTCGAAGAGTTTGTTAAGTGGAACCGCCTGATGCACATAAGTAATGTCTCGGACTTTAATATTGCTTGCCAGAACCAGAAAACGGTCGATATGATAAAACTGAGCGAGGCACTGCACGAGAAGAAGATTGCAGGTATCGCCGACACTATCGCTGCACGCAAACCTAAGTTCGTACTTATATCAGGACCTTCATCGTCTGGCAAAACAACCTTTTCAAAACGACTTAACATACAACTGCGCGTCAACGGACTCACACCCGTCGTCATCAGTATGGACAACTATTTCGTCAACCGAGAACTCACACCTAAAGACGAGAATGGGGATTACGACTTCGAAGACATACACGCTCTTGATCTTGACCTGTTCGGACAACACCTCAAAGCATTACTCAACGGAGAAGAAGTGGATATGCCTACCTACCGCTTCGAAGACGGCAAACGATACTATGAAGGCGACAAACTGAAAATCGAACCCGACAACATTGTTATCGTGGAAGGTATCCACGCGCTTAACCCGATACTTATGCCCGACATACCGCAAGAGTATATCTTCCGCATATATGTATCCGCTCTCACAACAGTCAACCTTGACAACCACAACTGGATACCTACTACCGACATCCGACTTTTGAGACGCATTGTGCGCGACTATCGTTATCGTAACTATTCAGCCAAAGAGACAATAGCCCGTTGTCCGAGTGTCAGACGAGGCGAGGAGAAATGGATATACCCATATCAGGAAAATGCAGATGTGATGTTTAACTCTGCCCTTATCTTCGAACTTGCTGTCTTGAAACGACACGCAGAGCCGATACTCTCTGAAGTGCCCAAGTATTGCGATGAATATACCGAAGCACACCGACTCTTGAAGTTCCTTCGTTTCTTTGTCAGCGTACCTGAGAAAGAGATACCGCCTACATCGCTACTTCGTGAATTCGTTGGTGGCAGCTCGTTTCACTACTAATGTGAAAGGTGAAAATCCTCACCCTGACGAAGGTCATGGTTTGAATCCTCACCCTGACGAAGGTCATGGTTTGAATCCTCATTCTGACGAAGGTCATGGTTTGAATCCTCACCCTGACGCAGGTCATGGTTTGAATCCTCACCCTGACGCAGGTCAGGGTCTGAATCCTCACCCTGACGCAGGTCAGGGTCTGAAGGAGGAAATAATAAGGAAAGAAATAATACTAATTCTGATATTTTATCATGAGACAGACATTAACGATATTATCAGTACTGACTATTTGTGTGGCTTTTGTCTTTGCCGATGACATTTTTACAGAAATGTCAGAACGCGTTGAGGTAAAGCAAGACTCACTCATAAGCGAACTTCTTAAAGATAAAAGTCTGGGTATTACCCGAAAAGAAGTGTTCCGGCAAGGTTGGCGCGTGCAGGTCTATTCTAACAATAATGGTACTGTGGCCCGCCAAGAGGCTGACACTATGAAACTTCAGATGGAAGAGGCGTTCTCACCACTGCCTGTGTATGGAATCTACGATGCACCTTTTTGGAAAGTCCGTATAGGCAATTTCTTGACAGAAGACGAGGCTAAAACTTTTCGCGACTCGCTACTTGTGCGCTTTCCCGTCTTACAACCCGAAACATATATTGTTAGAGACCAAATAGTAATTATACAATGAACGACCTTCAAGCCTTTGTGCCGGACAACGAACTGACACAAAAATTGGCAGAACATATACGACAGATAGAACAACTTATCGGCGAAGACCCTGAGAGACAGGGACTTCAGCGTACACCTGCTCGTGTGGGCGAAGCATGGCAGTTTCTTACTAAGGGCTACAAGGAAAACCCCGTAGAAATACTTCGCAGTGCTTTGTTTGATAGCGATTATACCGACCCTGTCGTGGTTAAAGACATTGAGTTCTACTCGCTCTGCGAACACCATCTGCTCCCCTTCTTCGGGAAGGTGGATATCGCATACATACCTAATGGAAAGATAACAGGCTTGAGCAAACTTGCTCGCGTGGTTAATGTCTTTGCCCGCCGTTTGCAAGTGCAGGAAAACCTTACTCACCGGATTTGCGAGTGTATCAGTGAGGCTTTGCAGGCAAAGGGTGTGATGGTAAGAGTGGAAGCCCGACATCTATGTATGCAGATGCGAGGAGTGGAAAAGCAAAATTCCTCAACCGTTACTATTGCTACTGCGGGTGAGTTCTCTCAAAATACGGAATTGCGGAAATTGTTATGTTAGTCAAGTCATATAGTGCTGCCGTACAAGGCATTGATGCCGTTGTCATTACTATTGAAGTTCATATCCATCAGGGTGTGGGCTTCACTCTTGTCGGACTGCCTGACAATGCCGTTAAAGAAAGTTATGAGCGTATCAATTCTGCCTTGCAGGTCAATGGCTTGCGCCTGTCCGGAAAACAGCGAGTGGTTAATATGTCGCCTGCCGACATTAAAAAAGAAGGTTCTGCTTTCGACTTGCCACTTGCCATAGGTATGCTCGCTGCCGACGAACAGATAATAAGTCGACATTTAGAGGAGTTTATCATAATGGGTGAGTTGTCGCTTGACGGTTCGCTCAGACCTGTCAAAGGTGTTTTGCCAATAGCACTGAAAGCAAAGACGGAAGGTTTTCGCGGTGTCATCATCCCGGCGGACAATGTGCGCGAAGCGGCAGTGGTTGACGGAATAGAAGTGTATGGACTTGAGACCTTGCTTGATGTAGTGCGTTTCTTGAATGACCAACAGCAGTTCGAGCCAATGCACTTGGAGATGTCGTCGATAATGCAACAGCAGTATTCCAATATACCCGACTTCTCAGATGTTAAAGGTCAGGAAAATGTCAAACGCGCACTCGAGGTGGCTGCCGCAGGCGGACATAACCTGCTGATGGTAGGTCCTCCGGGTGCAGGGAAAAGTATGATGGCAAAACGCCTCCCCGGTATCCTTCCGCCACTCACACTACAAGAAGCACTTGAAACGACTAAGATTCACTCCGTTGCAGGTATATTGGAAAAAGGCAAAGCACTTATCGTTGAGCGTCCTTTCCGTAGTCCGCATCATACGGTAAGCGATGTGGCACTTGTCGGGGGTGGGGCAAACCCTATGCCTGGGGAGATATCGCTTGCCCACAACGGTGTGCTCTTCCTTGACGAACTGCCTGAATATAAACGCACTGTCTTAGAAGTTATGCGACAACCGCTTGAAGACCGGAAAATATGTATAGCGAGGGTCAAACAGACTGTCGAGTATCCCGCCGGTTTTATGCTTGTGGCAGCAATGAACCCTTGTCCGTGCGGACATTACAACGACCCGACCAAACCCTGCACTTGTTCCCCGGGGGCTGTGCATCGCTACCTGAGTCGTATCTCAGGACCACTGCTTGACCGTATCGACATACAAGTCGAGATAGTGCCTGTTCCGTTTCTGAAACTGTCTGACAACACTCCAAGCGAAAGCAGTAGCGTCATTCGTGAGCGGGTTATTAAAGCAAGAGAGATACAGACAGAACGATTCAAAGACTCTAACGGCATACATTGCAATGCACAAATGTCAAGTCGCCAACTTCGCACTTTCTGCAAAGTGTCAGAGCAGTCCTTGCAACTGCTTAATATGGCAATGCAAAGGTTCGGACTGTCTGCGCGCGCTTACGACAGAATACTCAAAGTAAGTCGTACCATAGCCGACCTTGAAGGCTCTCAAGACATTCAGCCACAGCATATTCGTGAAGCAATAAGTTACAGAAACCTCGACCGAGACAGTTGGGGAGAATAGATATTTAGTTAATAGTTAATAATTAATATTGCGTTGCGCTCGAACGCTGTTTAAGGATTACTTTCCATTTGCGTTAAATATCAATGCAATATTAATTATTAATTCTTTAAATATTAACTATTTTTACCAATCGATGCGACAACTGTCCGCTTTCTGTGTTTATGATACCGTCAGAGTTGAGTTTCTCAATTTTAACTCTTCCTGAGCAGTGGACAACGGTCTGCTTGTCGATGAGTATTCCTACATGATTGATTTTGTCCTTCAAGTGATGATCGAAAAAAGCAAGATCACCACTTCGGCTTTCTGACAATGAAGGAATAGTTGTTCCTTGTTCGGCCTGCTCACTTGCATTGCGTTTCAAGCGTTTACCAAACAGACTCATCAGCACTTGTGTGAAACCGGAACAATCCATTCCGAAAGCATTTTTCCCACCCCAAAGATAAGGTATGTTAAGGTAGTATCTAACAGCCTGAAGTAGGTGCTCTTGTGTCAGTTCTTGTTCGGTTGCCACCATCTGCGGGTCAATAAAGAATGTAGCCTCCAAGACACTGAACTTGCCGTTTTTGTAGTTAGGAAGTACTGTCCCGCCCGTCAGTGGCAGTGTTTGCTGATTAGCCTCGGAAACAGCAAGTGCCATAGGCATACAAACACGATGAGTCCTTGTCGATTTGATAAATTCGGCAAAAGCCTGTTGCTTTGCCTCGTTGTCAATCAGTGAAATCATCTTGCGGTCAACCCAACCTTCCTGTCCGTCGTAGTCGTTGCGGATACGAAGCCAACGCTCTTCTGCTTGCAGAACCTCTAAGGTTTCTGCAAACAGAAGTTGTGTTGTTTGTTCTGCCTGTTCTTTTGCTTCGCTTCTGACAGGCACTATGCTATGAAGTACTATGCCGTACATTACCAGATGCTTACACGGTTTTCAGGTGCTACATACATTGGCGAGTTCTCGTCAACATGCCAAGCCTCATACCAAGCACCGATATGTGGCAGAGCACCATTTACGCGCCATCTGCCGAGTGCGTGCGGGTCAGACTTGGTCTGAACACGGATCTGCTCATCGCGTATGTTACCTGCCCATACACCTGCGTATGCAAGGAAGAAACGCTGTTCAGGTGTAAAGCCGTTCCAGTCTTTGAGAGGTTGGTCTTTGGTAGCGTTCTTAAAGGCTTGGAAACTGATTTGCAATCCGCCATGGTCGGCAATGTTCTCACCAAGAGTAAGGTCGCCATTGGCTTTTAGGTCAGGAAGAACATTGATATTGTTGAAGAACTCTGCCATCACGCGAGTACGGGCTACGAACTTCTCGCGGTCTTCGTCAGTCCACCAGTTTTTCAGGTTGCCGTCTTTGTCGAACTGCGCACCCTGATCGTCAAAGCCGTGAGTCATCTCGTGTCCGATAACTACGCCGATAGCACCATAGTTGAAAGCATCATCGGCAGACATATCAAAGAACGGATATTGAAGGATACCTGCGGGGAAACATATCTCGTTGGTTGACGGGTTGTAGTAAGCATTGACTGTTTGTGGAGTCATATACCATTTATCACGGTCAACAGGTTTGTTGAGGAAACTGAGACTATAGTCTTGCTCAAACTTTGAAGCACGCATAAGATTGGCATAGTATGAATCGTTGGCATCAATGTTTAGATTCGTATAGTCGCGCCATTTGTTAGGATAACCGACTTTGACATAGAATGCTGCAAGTTTCTCTTTGGCTTTCAGTTTCGTCTCATCGCTCATCCAATCAAGGTTCTCAATACGCTCTGAAAGGGCTGTCTGCAAGTTCTTTACAAGTTGTTCCATACGGGCTTTGGCTTCTGCCGGGAAGTATTTCTCAACATACATCTGACCAACAGCCTCGCCTAATGTACCATTGACTGAACTGACTGCACGCTTCCAAAGTGGAGTCTGTTCTTCTTTCCCTGAGAGGACACGACCATAGAAGTCGAAGTTGGCATCGTATATCTCGCTTGTCAAATACGATGCAGCACCGTCCATTGCTTGCCATAAGAACAGAGTTTTCAGGTCTTCAAGTGGTTCGTCCTGAAGCATCTTGCCTGCTTCTTGAAGGTGGGCAATCTGTCCCACTGATAGTGAATCGGTTTCAATGCCTGCTGCGGCAAAATATGCATCCCAATCAACTTGTGGTACAAGTGTTTTCAGTTCAGCAACCGACATCTTGTTGTAGTTGGCTTGCGGATCACGAAGTTCCACATTCGATTTGGCCGCACCGGCAAGTCGTTTCTCCAAACGCCATACAGTCTGAGCACGCTCTGCACCATCTGAATAACCGAATAAGCCGAACAGTTTCTCAATAAACTTCAGATATTCACCTTTTATGCGAAGTGTCTCTTCGTCTTCATCGAAATAATACTCTTTCTCGCCAAGTCCAAAACCTGCCTGATAACTTTTGAGAATGTTCATCGTTGAGTTCATCTCGTCGGCATCAACATACATTGCCCAAAGTTGATATTCCATTGACTCTCCGAGGTTGGCAGACAGCTCAGCGCGGTCAGCAATAGCCTCAATCTTTTTGAGAGTCGGAAGTAGCGGACTTATTCCTTCTTTATTACGGCGGGCTGTGTCAAGAGCAAGATTGTAGAGGTCGCCAATCTTTTGTGCTACGCTACCTTGCTCGTTTTTTTGCTTGGCTAAACCTTCAATAAGTTCGTTGAGTTGCTTACGGTTGTTCTCCGCAAGTTTGTCAAAAGAACCAAAACGACTATATTCACCGGTGAGAGGATTAAGTTTCATCCAACCACCGCAAGCATAACTGTAGAAGTCTTCTTGTGGAACAACGCTTGTGTCCAAGTTTTCAGTCTTAATTCCGACTGATTTAATTCCGACTGATTGTTTTTTTGTACATCCTACTGACATAATTCCAATGCAGGCTAAGATTAAGAAAAGTTTTGTTTTCATAAAAACAGTTGTTAGGTTTTTGAAAAAGAAAAGTCCCGATACCGCTGACCGGAACTTTTCTTTAGTATGTTTTAGCAGATTAAATCCAACGAACGAAGCAGAAGTCCTGACGATGAGGAAGCAGTGCATTCTTCGGGAACATACGGAAGGCAAACTTGTGTGCTCCTGCGTAGTTAAGTACAAGCGAGGTCTCAAATACCATAACGCTCCCGTAAGTATTGACAAGTTTCAACTCTTGTACGAAACTCAGTTCGTCTTCGTTGCGGTCGTTTGGTTTGACAGCCACAAGTTCAATACCTATACCCTTGTCGTTCAGTTGCTTGGTGTCGATAGTAACCTGACATTTGTATGCTTCGCCTACTTCAGGAGTACCATTGACAAGTGTGTCGGGTATGTCAACATTCAAAACTTCGATGCTGTCCCAATGAGCGGCGATGTTTTGTTTCCAAGCCACAATCTGACGGGCTTTTTCGTAGTTTTTCTGTACAAGTGCCGAATGACGTTTGGCTTCTTTGTTGTAAAAACGCTCAAAGTAGTCGTCCATCATACGCTTGGTGGTAAACAGAGGTGTTATCTGTGTAACAGAGTTCTTGATAGTCTGAATCCAATCAGGAGAATAACCCTTCGAGTTGCGAGCATAATACATAGGTATTATCTCTTGTTCAAGAATCTGATAGATAGTGGCGGCATCAAGTTGGTCTTGGTGGGCTTGGTTCTCATAAGTGCGTTTGTCGGTAAGAGCCCAACCGGCACCTTTCTTGTAACCTTCGTACCACCAGCCGTCAAGAACTGAGAAGTTCAATACACCGTTCATCTGAGCCTTCTGACCAGATGTACCTGATGCTTCCAGCGGACGGGTAGGAGTGTTCAACCATACATCCACACCCGATATCAAGCGTTTGGCAAGACGCATATCGTAGTTCTCAAGGAAGACAATCTTACCCAAGAACTGTGGCATACGCGAAATCTCAATGATACGCTTGATGAGTGCCTGACCACCACCGTCTGCGGGGTGAGCCTTGCCGGTGAACAAGAAGATGATAGGATATTGCTTGTTGTTAACCAAACGCTCCAAGCGCTCAAGGTCTGTAAAGAGCAGGTGAGCGCGTTTGTAGGTTGCAAAACGACGACCAAAACCAATGATAAGAGCATTGGAATTCATTTGGTTGACAATGCTTACAATCTTTGCAGGGTCGCCTTGATTCTTCATCCAGTCTTCACGGAAACGCTCTTTGATGTAGTCAATCAAATTGTTTTTCAGTTTGATACGAGTTTTCCAGATGACATCATCAGGAATAGAACTGTATGCAGCCCACATCTGAAGATTAGACTGGTCGTTGTACCATTCTTTGGGCAAGTACTTCTTGTAGATGGCTTTCCAATCTGACGAAGCCCAAGTTGGCATGTGGACACCATTTGTTACATAACTTACGTGCAACTCTTCGGGGAAATAGCCTTTCCAGATAGGTGCAAACATCTTTTGCGACACTTTGCCGTGAAGCCAACTTACACCGTTCACTTCCTGACAACTGTTGCAAGCAAGAACTGACATTGAGAACTTGTTGCTGCCGTTAGTCTCGCGACCAAGGTCATAGAACTCGTTCCATTCAAGTCCTAACTTGGCAGGATATTCGCTCATGTATTTGTAGAACAGACCTTCATCGAAAGCATCGTGTCCGGCAGGAACAGGAGTATGGCAGGTATAAAGCGATGAAGCGCGTACTACCTCAAGAGCCTCATTGAAATTGAGTTTCTCCTCCTGAATATAATCAATCAAACGCTGAATGTTAAGGAAAGCGGCGTGTCCCTCGTTGCAATGATATACATCTTTTTTGATGCCAAGTTTCTTCAGTGCGAGCATACCGCCAATACCGAGCAGAATCTCTTGTTTGATACGGTTTTCCCAATCGCCGCCGTAGAGTTGGTGAGTGATAGAGCGATCCCATTCGGAGTTCATCTCGTTGTCGGTGTCAAGCAGATAAAGATTCATTCTACCTACAGCCACACGCCATAGATAAGAATAAACGGTACGACCCGGATAAGGAACTTCTATAACCATGGGCGTACCGTCTTCGTTTTTTACTTGTGTAAGTGGCAGAGAGTTGAAATTCTGTGCTTCATAATTGGCTACTTGCTGACCTTCCGGCGAGAGCATCTGTGTGAAATAACCATAGCGGTAAAGAAAACCGATTGCAGTCATGTCAACATTGCAGTCTGATGCTTCTTTTATATAGTCGCCGGCAAGGATACCAAGGCCACCGGAATATATCTTTAGCACATGAGTAAGTCCGTATTCCATCGAGAAATAGGCGATTGACGGCTTTTTGTGGTCGGGCTTCTCGTCCATATATGCACGAAATTCTGCATATATCTTGTCAAGTTTAGCCATAAACTGCTCGTCCTTACCGAGTTCTACAAGTTTGTCGTACTTAATGGTTTGAAGCAAAAGGACAGGATTAGACTGAGCTTTGTGCCATGCTTCGTTGTCAATATGACGGAAAAGATTCTTTGCATCTGAATTCCAAACCCACCAGAGGTTGTATGCTATCTCTTCCAGTTTCTTCAGGTTTTTCGGCATGTTGGTGTGGACACTTATATCGTGCCAGTTTGCCGTGTTACAACTACTACTTTTGATTCTCATTTTTTCGAAATTTGAATTAAATTGTGCAAATATACAAATTTTTTTTGAATTTTTGCATAAAAAAGTGTATTTTTGTATTCAATAAGTTAATTTTGTATTTTCATGATAGCAAAAGATATGGTTTTTGACGCCGAAGATATGCGTGAGGCTGTCAATGTTTTGAAAAAGGGTGGTGTTATTCTTTATCCCACAGATACTGTTTGGGGTATTGGTTGTGATGCGACCAACGAACAGGCAGTCAAGCGTATTTTTGAAATAAAGCAGCGCGACGACAGCAAGGCGATGCTTCTTCTTTTGGATAGCCAGGGACGATTGAGGCAATATGTCAAACAAGTGCCCGATATGGCATACGACCTTATTGAACTTGCCACTCGTCCGCTTACTATTATCTATCCCGGGGCATACGCACTTGCCCCGCAACTTGTGGCAGAAGATGGTAGCATAGGTATTCGTATAACCGAAGAACTGTTTTCTAAAACCTTGTGTATGCGTTTGGGCAGACCGCTTGTTTCCACTTCGGCTAACATAAGTGGTGAGAAGACACCGCAAAACTATTCTGAGATAACCAAACAGATACGCGACAGTGTGGATTATGTTGTCCGTTATCGTCGAGGCGATCGCCGGAAAGCAGAGCCTTCGCAGATAATCAAACTCGACGAGAAAAATCATTTCGTAATAATAAGAAACTGAGATGCTGTCAATGTCCAAACATAGAAAACGCCAATGGCTGTATGTGCTGTTCGACTATTTGTCGGCTATGGTGGCATGGCTTATGTTCCTTGCTTTCCGCTGGGTGGTAAACGATGGCATAACCTTCGGTTTCTCAACTGTCGTTTTGCCGGCTCTGCATTTGGTTCATTCCTTGCTTCTGTATCCGCTTTTGGTTATTATAGTACATTACTTGACAGGCTATTACCTTCGTCCTTACAAACTGACATATCTTTACGAAATTTGGAAAACGCTTATAGGCACATTTTTTATAGGTGGCATAGCCTTTGTTACAATCATCCTTAACGACCCTGTTTCCGATTATACCGTTTATTACCGCTCGCTTATTGCACTTTGGGCGATACAATTCTGTTGTTCTTATCCGCCAAGACTTCTTCATTCATACCTTATAAAACGCAAAAATCCGCTACAGAAAAAGCAAAGTTTAGTCGTAGGGGACAAGAGTCTTTTGCCACGCCTTCCACTGAGAGACATTGTCGGAGAGATAAAAGATATTAACAGTTGGGAAAGTGTTTTGAAAAGCAAGACTTTTGATGAAGTCATCATTGCTTTGCATAATCCGCAACCTGAGATTCTTTATCCGATAATAAGCAAGGTCTATCCATCTGGCAAAGATATTTCAATGATTCCCAATACGATGGACTTCCTGACAGGTGCCGCCAAGGTGAAAAACTTGACATCTTCGCCACTTGTGTCGGTTACAGACCTGCCTATGGCTGATTGGAAACTATGTTTCAAACGGGCTTTTGATGTCGTTTCTGCCACCGTAAGTGTTGTGCTTTTGTCGCCTTTGCTTGCGCTTATCGCGATTTTAGTAAAGTCAGATAGCAAAGGTCCGGTGTTATATAAGCAACAACGCATAGGCAGACGCGGAAAACCGTTTGTGATATATAAGTTTCGCACTATGGTTGCCAACGCAGAAAGTGGCACTCCAATGCTTGCTGAGAAAGAAGACAAGCGCATCACCAAAGTAGGGCATTGGTTGCGTAAATATCGTTTGGACGAACTGCCACAACTGTGGAACATAATAAAAGGCGATATGTCAGTTGTCGGACCAAGACCGGAAAGAGAGTTTTTTATCAGGCAGATAGAACAGCGTGCGCCCTATTACTGTCTGCTTTACAAGGTGCGCCCCGGACTGACTTCGTGGGGACAGATAAAAGTGGGGTATGCAGATACAATTGACAAGATGATTGAGCGATTGGATATGAACATTGCATACATCAACAACACTTCGCTCACACTCGATATAAAAATAATAATTTACACATTTGGTATTTTAATAGATGGTAGAGGACAATAATACGAACTATTCTCGTCTTACACGCTTCATTCATTGGCGTGAGAAACATATAAAACAGCGTGATTTTATTCTCGTTCTTGCCCTGTTCGCAGGGTTGTTGACGGCAATAGCCGCTTGGCTTTTGAAAACGCTTATTCACTATCTGCAACTCTTTGTTGAATGGTGTGTGAACGCTTCCGGTACAACGCTGTGTTATCTGTTTTTCCCAATGCTTGGTATTATGCTTGCCGCTTTGTTTGTCAGATACATTGTTAAAGACGATATCTCACACGGAATAACAAAAATACTTTTTGCAATCTCGCAACGCAAGTCTATCATCAAACTGCATAATGTATGGTCAAGTATAGTAGGTAGCGGTATCACTATAGGCTTTGGCGGTTCGGTAGGTGCGGAGGCTCCAATAGTACTCACGGGTGCCGCCATTGGCTCTAATCTTGCCAAACTGTTCCGTCTTGACCAAAAGACAATGATGCTGATGATTGGCTGTGGAGCGGCAGGTGCTATAGGCGGAATTTTCAAAGCACCAATAGCCGGACTTGTGTTCACGCTTGAGGTGCTCATGATGGACATTACGATGGCTTCGGTCTCACCACTGATGTTGGCATCAATAACCGCTACCGTTTTTACTTTCATCTTTTCTGGAACGGAGCCAATGTTTCCTTTGGACAGCCTTAATCCTTTCAGCCTCAGCAGTCTGCCGGAGTATCTCCTGCTTGGAATAATTTGCGGACTTGTATCTTTGTATTTTACAAGGGGGATGAATTTTCTTGAGCAAAAGATGAAGCGCATTCAGTCAATGTGGCTGAAAATACTCATTGGCGGTGTTACATTAGGTTTGCTTGTATATGTTTTCCCGCCTTTGTACGGCGAAGGCTACGATTCTATTCTATATCTCTTGAACGACCGTGCAGATATGCTTTTTGAACACGGTCCCCTCGCAGGTTGGTCAGTCGGTTGGTTGCTCGTTCTGTTTGTGGTGCTAATAATAGTATTTAAGATTGTTGCGGCTGTTGCTACCAATGGTGGCGGTGGTGTCGGAGGAATTTTTGCACCTACGCTTTTTATGGGGTGCCTGACGGGATTTGTTGTGGCTGTGGTGATAAATAATTTCGGTTTGTCGGTGAGTGAGGGCAATATGGCTCTTGTGGGTATGGCAGGACTGATGGCTGGCGTTATGCACGCACCGCTGACGGGTATATTCCTCATCGCCGAGATGACCGGTGGCTATCATTTGTTTATGCCACTTATGGTAGTTGCGGTAGTGTCGTATATGGTTATTATGCTGTTTGAGCCGCACTCGCTGTATGCCATGCGTTTGGCACAGAAAGGCGAACTGCTTACACATAACAAAGACCGTTCGGTGCTGACCCTGCTTCATATTGAAAATGTTATTGAAACTGACTTTAAGGTGCTTCAGCCGAAGATGACACTCGGCGAGTTGGTGAAGGTCATATCGGTTAGCCATAGAAACATTTTTCCTGTTGTTGACGAAAATGGCATATTTCTTGGAATACTCTTGTTGGACGAAGTGAGAAACATAATGTTTCAACCGCGTTTGTATAAGCGTTTTACCGTTGAGCAACTGATGACTTCGCCTATTGCTGTTTTGAGCGATACTATGCCTATGGAGAAGGTTATGGAAGTGTTTGAAGATACAGGGGCTTGGAACCTGCCTGTAACAGACAATGATAAACGATACATTGGATTTGTCAGTAAATCAAAGATATTCAGTGCATATAGAGATGTGCTTATGCAATTCTCTGAAGAGTAAAATGGATATTCATTATTAACTATTAACTATTAACTAAAATGTCCTACGACCAAGCAATAGAACGATTAGAACAAATCGTGAAGAAAATGGAGCAACCCGATATCATTCCTATGGATGACTATACTAAGATTGCCCGTGAGGCAACCGAGTTGATTGCTTTTTGTCAGAAACATCTGACTACTCTCGAAAAAGAAATAAATGATACATTAGCCGAAGAATAGTTGTTATTTTTACGGAATTTGTATTTTTATTGAAAAAATGGTATATTTGCACTAACAATTCAATAAATTATGCTTTTTATGAAAAAACGAGGTATAATAGTTTCTTTATTACTATGTGCTGTTTGCGCCTTCTCGCAATCACGACAGGCTAGTTATGATGCATACATAGAGCAGTATGCGCCTATAGCACAACAGCAGATGAAAGAGCATGGCATTCCTGCAAGTATAACTTTGGCTCAAGGACTGCTTGAATCCGGTGCAGGGAAAAGTGAGTTGGCAAGAAATGCTAATAATCACTTTGGCATAAAATGTACAAGCGATTGGAAAGGAGAGGGCTATTCTCACGATGACAATAAAAAAGGCGAGTGCTTCCGCAAGTATGACAACCCTGCTGAGTCGTTTGAAGACCATTCGAAGTTTCTGCTCCGCGACCGCTATGCTTCGCTTTTTGAACTCAAACCTACCGACTATAAAGGTTGGGCTAACGGATTGCGCCGTTGCGGATATGCTACCGACCCGCAGTATGGTCCGAAACTGATAAAGATAATTGAAGACTACGACCTTGCGCAATATGACAAAGCCGGTGGAAAAACTGTTGTCAGACGACCTGCCAACAATGCTAACAACAATAAGAAAATAGTAAAAAACAACGGCAATAACAAAAATAAAAAATCTACTAAACGCTCTACCCACCGACACGGCAGACATCGTTAAATCGTTATGCAAAGGCAGAACACAGAACCTATCTCCGTTATCCTACAACGCTTCTTGCAGGAAAATAAATTGGAAAAACCACTGCTCGAAAGGCAGGTGGTGCAACATTGGGGAGAGTTGATGGGGGCTTTGGTGAGTAAATATACCGGCAAGATAGAGATACGAAACGGGATATTGTATGTACAGATTCTTTCTGCCGCGCTCAGGCACGAGATGTTTATTTGCAGGCAACAGATTGTCAAAAAAATCAACGACAAGATGCAGGCACAAGTCGTTAACGATATAAGATTATTAGGCTAAACAAAGAAATTGTGAATTGTAAATTGTAAATTGTGAAAACCAACCTTGATACTCAAAAATTTGATTTCCAAATAGTAAAGTCTTCATTACTGAAACTTTGCACATTTGCCATAGGTAAAGAAAGAGTTGAAACAATGTCTTTCTTTACCGATTTTAATGCCCTTGAGTCGGAACTGTCAGTAACATCAGAAATGCTTGCTGCACTGACAGACAAGGAAGTCGCAATGCCCGGAGCGGAGATGCACGATTTGCGCGACCAACTGATGCGTATTCGTATTGAAGGACTTTTCTTGGACGAAAACGAACTTTTTACGCTTCGTAAGTCGTTAGACGCTTTTCAGCAATGGCAGACTTATCTGAAGTCGCTCAACGCAGAGCGTTATCCTCGGCTACGGCAGTTGAGACAAGAGAACGATGACCTACTTAAACTCGTTGCTGAAATTGACAGGATATTAGACAAGTACGGTCAGTTGCGCGACTCCGCCTCACCCGCTCTTGCTGCAATAAGGCAGACCCTGTTACGATCGCAAAATGCTGTTCAGAAAACGCTTATTACCATTCTCAAACAAGCGCAGGTAGAGGGCATAATTGACAAAGATGTGTCGCCGACATTGCGTGAAGGGCGGTTGGTATTACCTTTGCCACCGATGTATAAACGCAAATTTGGTGGTATAGTGCACGATGAGTCAGCATCCGGCAAGACGATATTCATCGAACCGCAACAAGTGGTTGAAGCCAACAACCGTATCCGCGAACTTGAAAGTGATGAACGGCGCGAGCGAGTACGCATACTGACAGAGTTTGCCGATACCCTTAGACCATATTTGCCACAGATACAGCAATCGCAGACAATGCTTGGAACGATTGATTTTATCCGTGCCAAGGCCCTTTATGCACAGCAGATAGGTGCCATAATGCCACAACTTTCCGACAAACCATTAGTCGATTGGCGCGAAGCCCGGCACCCCGTTCTTGAACAACGCTTGCAAGCGCAAGGAAAACAAGTTGTTCCTCTTACTATCCGTCTTGACGACAAGAACAGAATCCTTCTTATCTCAGGTCCGAATGCAGGTGGTAAATCGGTTTGCCTCAAAACTGTGGCTCTATTGCAGTATATGCTTCAAACAGGTATGCTTATACCCGTTAGAGAAGATAGCAATGCCGGTATGTTCCGTCAAATAATGATTGATATAGGCGATGAGCAGTCTATTGAGGACGACTTGAGTACTTACTCGTCGCACCTAAGGAATATGAAACGCTTTTTGCTTGATGCTGACAGCCGTACGCTACTCTTAATTGATGAGTTTGGCGGAGGTACCGAACCGCATATTGGTGGTGCTATCGCTGAGGCTATATTGGCAGAATTGGTAAAAAAGAACTGTTTTGGTGTTGTTACGACCCACTATGATAACCTCAAGCATTTTGCGGCCGATACTGACGGATTGCAGAATGGCGCAATGCTCTATGATAGAGGACAACTGAAACCGCTGTTCCAACTCAGTATGGGGCAACCCGGCAGTTCGTTTGCTATTGAGATAGCCACACAGACAGGCTTGCCACAGAGTGTCATTGAGCATGCCAAGAACCTCGTGGGCGACGAGTATATTGACTACGACCGCCATCTGCAGGACATAGCCCGCGACAAACGCTATTGGGAAAACAAACGCCAGCAGGTGCGTATCCGCGAGAAACAACTTGAGGAACGCATTCAGCAATACGACGAGAAGATGGCATCTATCAAACAAAAACAAAAGCAGATGCTTACCGATGCCCAACAGCAAGCCGAAGAACTGTTGAGGCAAAGTAATGTTAAGATTGAAAACACTATACGAAGAATAAAACAAACAAATGCCGACAAGCAAGAAACCAAAACGGCAAGACAGGAACTTGAGACCTTCAAGCAACAGGTACAGAAAATAGGTGCAAAAAACAAAGAACAAGGTCTAAAAGTTAAAGAACAAAAAACAAAGGAACAGCCTGCGAAGGGGCAAGAGATAACCGTTGGAGACATAGTAAGAGTAGCCGGTCAGACGATGTCGGGCGAGGTGCTTGCTATAAGCGGTCAACAGGCAGAAGTGGCTTTCGGACTAATGAAATCAAAAGTGCCATTGAAGAAACTTGAATATGTCTCACGCCGACAACTCAAGCAACAGGCACGCACCAACATACCTTCAAACATTGCAGACAGCGTCAGGCAGAAACAACTCACTTTCCGCGACCAATTGGATGTTCGTGGTTTGCGAGCAAAAGAGGCGATGGAGATGATAACCAACTATTTGGACGATGCGATAATGATAGGAGTAAGCCAAGTGCGCATACTTCACGGCACAGGTACCGGTGCCCTTCGGCAGATGCTTCGCCAAATGCTTGAGAACAACACTCATATAAAAGCTTACTACGATGCTCATCCCGATAGTGGTGGAGCGGGAATAACAATAATTGATATTTGATGGTTGATATTTCGTTGTATGGGGGTGCGGTGGCAAAAATGCCACCGAAGTGCACGAAGAATTTTTCGAATCTTTGAATCTTTGAATCTTTGAATTTTTGAATTTTTGAATTATATAGAGTATGTTGGCATTAGTAACAGGTGCTTCGAGTGGTATTGGACTTCAGTATGCTACCGCTCTTGCACGAGATTATCATACAGACTTGCTGCTTGTTAGCAATCAAGAACAGGAACAGATTGCTGTGGCTCAACAGTTGGAGCAGCAATATGGTGTACAAGCAACGGCTCTTTGTCGTGATTTGAGCCGTCAGGATGCAGCAGAAGAGTTGCACAAGTATTGTATAGACAACGATTTGCAAGTTGATATACTTATCAACAATGCAGGTGTGTTCTTTTTCAATCCGTTGGTAGATACATCAATGAAGCGTTTTGAACTGATGCTGATGTTGCATGTTGTAACGGTTGCCAAACTATGTCGTCTGTTTGGCGAGGACATGTGCAAGCGCGGTAACGGATATATACTCAATATGTCGTCAATGTCGGCTTGGATGGCTTACCCCGGTATTCAAACCTACAACTCTACAAAAGCCTTTATCTATAATTTCTCAAAGTCTCTTTGGTATGAGTTTAAGCCCAAAGGTGTTGGTATTACCGTAATGACCCCGGGGGCTGTAGATACTGCCTTGTTCGGCTTGTCGCCCAAATGGCGTAAGATTGCGGTCAGACTGACAGTTAGCATACCGCCTGAGAAGTTGGTTAAGATAGCCCTTCGCCGTATGTTTAAGAAAAAGAAAAAAGGTATGCCGGGCTTTTTGAATTGGCTTGCCACACCACTGCTTAAGCATACACCTGATTGGCTCGTTTTTGCCACCTATGGTTGGGTTAGCAAGTTCCAACATTAACGAGCATAGTAATGTTCCATAAATTTGAGTATGCACCTTACTTTCAGGTCTGCTATATACCTTTCTTCTGTTGAATCGGCAAACTCATAACGATCAAGTGAGGCATCAATCTCGTCGAAGTTTTGTAGGGCATCGTCCCAATCGGCTTCCGACCACGAGTCGCTCTTCTGTTCGATGCGCTCTGTGAATTTTTCTAATTTAGAGACGGACTGTTGCTTAAAGTCGCAACTCGAAAGCAGTAATAAGGATAAAGTAATAAAGATAAATCGTTTCATACAAATTGGTTGTTTATGTTGGATTTTTGTTGCAAATATAATAAAAATTCATAAAAAATGCCATAAAGTTTGCAAAATTAGGAAAAAAGTTGTATCTTTGCAAGCCAAAATGAAAATGAATAATAACCAATGCCTTTCGGGAGAAAGGTTTTCAAAAAACTAAATAACAATGAAAAGAACATTTCAACCCTCACAGCGCAAGCGTCGCAATAAACATGGTTTTCGTGAGCGTATGGCAACTGCCAATGGGCGTAGAGTACTTGCTGCTCGTCGCGCTAAAGGACGCAAAAAACTTACTGTTGCTGACGAAGGTCGCCACAAACGCTAATCTTAGGTATTTGCGACAAAAGACTTGCGCCAAATTGTACGCATAGTCGCCAATTAGAGGGAAAAGACTTTGTCCTTTCCCCTATGTTGTATGTTTATTATGAGATTCAAAGATTCAACGATTCAACGATTCAACGATTCAACGATTCAACGATTCAACGATTCAACGATTCAACGATTCAAAGATTCGCTATTGCCTTATGCTGAACTTGTTTCAGCATCTCTTGCAGAACTTGTTATTCAATTATTATATTATTCAATTAAATAAACTAAATTATGCAATCAACCCGTCAGCAAAAAATAGAACACCTGATACAGAAAGACTTGGGTGATATATTTCTTAATTATACCCGTCGTTTGCACGGAACGCTTATCTCTGTCAGTGAGGTGCGTATTTCACCCGATTTGAGCATCGCACATATATACTTGAGCGTGTTTCCTAATGAGCGTCAGCAAGAGGTGTTTGAACTTATAGTAGAGGAAACAAGCAAGATTCGAGGTGAACTCGGGCGAAAAGAGCGTTTTCAGTTGCGTATTATCCCCGAACTGAACTTCCATCTTGACGATACTCTTAATCGCCTTGAGCACATCGACGAACTTCTTCATTCTTGATTTGAATCTTTGAATATTCAAATTTTTGAATTTTTGAATCTTTGAATCTTTGAATCTTTGAATTTTTGAATTTTTGAATCTTTGAATCTTCATAAAAACCGTTATCCGTTGTCTGTCAAATCCGACATAAGGTTTCCTTTGTTTATGGCTTGGCGATATCTTTTCGCCAAAAAGAGTCATAATGCCATCAATCTTATATCTGCCATAAGTGCAATGGGAGTTATGGTGATAACTGCCGCATTGGTGTGTGTTATGTCGGTTATGAACGGTTTTAATACAGTCATTGAAGGACTTTTTTCTGCTTTCGATGCCGAACTAAAGATTGTACCAAAAGAAGGCAAATACATAAGTGATGCCGATAGTCTGACTCTCTTGCTTACAGATATTAGTGGTGTTGAATTGGTTTTGCCTACAATTGAAGAGAAGGCACTCATACGCTATGAGGAAAAGCAAGTTCCTATACTTGTCAAGGGCGTTGACGACCGCTATAACCAACTCACAGCGATTGATAGTATCTTGCTTGACGGAGAGTTTGCCGTGACGGATTTCTACGATGATGATTATGGTATCTCCACTCGCGCTTTTGAGCGGTGTGTTCTTGGTAGCGGTGTGGCTGCCCGTTTAGGTGTATCTGCTCATTTCGTCGGAGCAATACGCTTTTTTGCTCCTAAGAGATTTGCAAGAATCAACCTAATGATGCCGGAGCGGAGTCTTAATGACGGCACAGCCTATATAGCAGGTGTTTTTGCGGTCGGTCAGCCCGAGTACGATGACCAGTATGCCATTGTATCTCTGCCATTGGCCCGGCAACTCTTTGATATTGAAGAAACTGAAGCCACTGCTATTGAGATAAAACTGTCGAATAAGGCTAACATAAAAACAGTAAAAAAGAGTATTCAAACAGTGTTAGGTAGTAGCCTAAAGGTTCTTGACCGCTATGAGCAGCAAACCGATTATTTCCGTATAATGAAGGTGGAGAAACTGCTTACTTTGCTTCTGTTGGCTTTCATTTTGCTTATTGCCTGCTTCAATATAATAGGCTCGCTCAGTATGCTTATGATTGAAAAACAAACAGATACAAGTACGCTCGTAAGTCTTGGAGCAAACAATAGTCAGATTCGTCGTATTTTCCTTTTCGAGGGTTGGCTTATTTGCCTTTTAGGTGCGTTGATAGGACTTGTTGCCGGAACAACCCTTTGTCTGCTTCAACAACATTTTGGTTTTATCACACTTGGCAATGGCGAAGATTATATCATTTCGGCATATCCTGTTCAAGTACAAGTGTTAGACCTGCTTGCAATTTCGCTTATAGTCATTATACTCGGATTTATATCTGCTTTTATACCAACTAAATACCTGTCTGTAAAGCATCTATGAAAAGAGTTTTATTTTTAATAGTCATAGTGGCAGTGCTGTTTTCTGCTTGTAAGAAGAAAGGAGGGAACACACCTGCTCAGAATGTACTGCCAAAAGAATATACAACTGCTATCGTGCAGAACTATGGCAGTTTCTATAAGGACGAGGGATTTGAGTATCAGGTCTTTACGCTTGATTTGTACAGCAAGGGTATAAGTTTCGACTCGCTCGGATATCTGCATGGCTCAGGGTATAACTTGTATTTTTCTGATATCTTCCTGCCTGAAAAAAGTATGCTTTTAGATACTGTTTATACAATTGACAGTATCCCTAAGATTGCAACTTTCCTAAAAGGTATGGACTTTGAAGGAAACTATACCGGTGCATACTTGCTCTCTATTGTTGACGGACAGTTAGACGGCATTTCGCTTGTTACCGATGGTAGTTTTGCCATAGAAACAGCCAATGATTCAATTCTTATGAGTTTTAATGTGGTTGTCGGCGAAAAAACGAAATACGCTGCAACTTATAAAGGCAACCCTTACTATATCGACAATTCTAAAAACAATGCTTCGGCAAGATTACCATATATTCTTAAAACTCGAGAAGTCGCTCGCTGAAAACTCTATTCTTGCCTACGAACAAGACTTAGACAAACTCAGCCAGTATTGTAGCGACCATGGCATTTCTATTGAAAATGCCTCTCTTTCCGACTTGCAAGACTTTCTTTACGAACAATCAAAACTCAACAACAACACACGCTCGCAGGCAAGACTCGTTTCGGGCATACGCTCGTTCTACAAGTTCTTGGTATATAATAAAATCATTGATTCTGACCCTTCGGAGTTACTCGAATTACCTCAACTTGATAAGCATCTGCCGGAAGTGTTGAGCCTGAGTGAGATAGACGCAATGATTGCTTGTATAGATATGTCCAAACCCGAAGGACAACGCAATCGTGCTATCATTGAGATGCTGTACGGTTCAGGACTTCGTGTATCAGAGTTGGTCGGTCTGAAACTTTCGCATATATATCTTGCAGAACATTATATGCTTGTAGAAGGTAAGGGTAGTAAGCAACGGCTTGTGCCTATATCGCCTGAAGCGGAGAAGCAGTTTGCTTTCTGGCTTGAAGACCGTAGTCATCTTGATGTCAAACCTGAATATACTGATATTGCTTTTCTAAACCGTTATGGCAGACAACTGACAAGGGCTATGATATTTACTATCATCAAGCAACTTGCAGAGCAAGCCGGAATAAAAAAGAACATCTCACCCCATACGCTTCGGCATAGTTTTGCCACTCACCTGCTCCAAAACGGTGCAGACCTGCGTGTTATACAGCAAATGCTCGGACACGAGAGTATCACGACAACCGAGATATATACCCATATTGACATTCAAGACCTTAGGAATGCTATTCTAAAATATCATCCTGCAAATAGAAATTAAAATAAGAAAAACACTAATCATATTGCTACTGCTTTTGCCACTGTCGCTACTTTTTTCTGAAACGATAGTGGTTGGAACCGTTATTGATGCTTTTTCAGGTAGTCCTATAGAATCTGCCAATGTGTATTTCAAAAACAGTAATACAGGTTGTGCAACCAATAGCGAGGGTGTTTTTATGGTTAGATGTGAATTGCAAAAGAAGTCGAAACTTATAGTGTCGGCAGTAGGTTATAAGAAAGAGACTTTCATAATTGAACCCGGTCAGCAAGTAGGCATACAGGTTGAACTCACCGAAGAACCTATCCCGATAGCGGAAATAATTGTAAACGACGATGAGAACCCGGCTTTGCCACTGCTAAGGAAAGTGCGCGAAAACCGCATTAAAAATGACATCACCCTTCGACAGGAAATGAGATATTTGTTGAACGAGAACAAGGAGTTGTATGTAAGCGAAATCAATCGCAAACACTTGCAACGCGCATTATGGCGCAGCCTCCGGAAAGGTATGCTACGGCAGGAGGACTCTACCTTTCTTTTGCCGTTGTATGTGTCTGAACGCCAGCTTGTCAGAGAAGGCAACGAAACATATCTCTTGGCAGATATACAGTCGAAAAGCCTGATTCTCACTCAAACCGACTTCTCTGCACTTCTGACACCTATAGCCGAAAACATCAACCCTTATGCCGCTAATATAAGTCTGTTCGGGAAGTCCTTCTTAAGCCCGCTGGCTTCGTCAGGTGGGAGATACTATCATTATTTCCTTATGGACAGTCTGCTAACAGTAGGAACGGAAAAATGGTATGAACTGCATATCCACCCTAAAAACCCTTATCAGTTAGTTTTTGATGGCAGTATGTGGATTGATTCCGCTTCGTATGCCGTTCGTAAGACAGTGCTTACCATACCTAAACAGACAAGCGTCAATTATCTGTCATCCACTCAGATATCACAAACCTACAACCCTGATGGGACAATCCGGGACGAAACAGTATCGTCAATACTTGATTTTGCAATCAAGAGCGACACTACTCATTTCTTTCCTACCATACTGATTAAGAATCAGCGCACAGGTATGCCGTTAAGTGTTGATTCTGAACAAGAGGACTATGCCTTACAGAAAGATACACTGCTTTATCCGTCATCGTCATCGGCTATTGACTCGCTTCGGCATACGCCTATAGTGAAAGTTGCAACATTCTTAGCACATATCGCTTCTACGGGAAATATACCTACCGGCACTTTCATTGAAGTAGGTAACATCGCCGATATCATCGGTCACTCGTCTTTTGAGGGGTGGAATGTGGGCATACCGCTTACAACGAACGAGAAGTTAGCCCCTTGGTTGGAACTGAGCGCGATGGCTTCGTACGGCTTCCACGACCGTGCCTATAAGGGTTTCGGACAGGCTGCATTTCGTCTGCCGGTCGAAAACCGACATATCTTAGGTGTGCGCTACGAAGACCAATATGTCAGAACAGATATGCAAAACTCCGACTGTTTGCTTCGCGAAGACGACATCCTCTCACATTCAATGGAGTTCAGTTTCCTGCTTTTCCGCTCGTTGCATGTTAGAACCCGTACCTTTTCACCATATACCAGAAGTCGAGAGTGGAAAATATTTTCTTATAACGATTGGACTGATAATGTGGAAACTCAATTCAGTATTCAGGGTGGAAAAAGAGGATATGGCGACCCTAATGTCGGTTACAAGAACATACCGTCAATGAAATACCTTACGCTTTTTGCATCGGTTCGTTTGGGTTGGAAAGAGCGTACTATTGATCGGCATTTCCGTCGTTTTCATAAGTCTGAAGGCAAGTATCCTACCGTCTGGCTCAATTTTGAAGGAGGTGAGTTTAAGACTGAAAAGATGTCGCGTTTCAACTTGTATGCCCATCTTTCAGTACTACTCAAACAAAGAGTGGATTTGGGACAGTGTGGAAAATTAGATTATGCTTTTAAGGCAGGTTATATATTCGGTAATACACCTTATCCGTTCTTGCAGCAGATGCCGACTAACACTTCATATACCTACGACCCGTTCCGTTTCAACCTCTCTGAGCCTTACGAATATATGTTCGACAAGTACCTTATGCTTTTCGTCAATTGGAACATGCAGGGACTGCTCTTTAACCGTATTCCCGGCATACGGCGTTTGCATCTTAGGGAACTGTTGGAGTTTAAGTTAGCGTGGGGAGGCTTGCGCAAAGAACACGAGAAAGTGCTCGAACTACCAGAAACGACCGGCGATCTTCGTGTGCCACATCTCGAAGCAGGTGTGGGAATAGGAAACATATTGCGTATTGCAGAACTGCACGCCGTTTTTCGTCTCACACACAACAAGAACAACCCTCAGCGTTTCTGGGGTATCCGCTTCCGCCTGAATATGGATTTCTGATTATTCTTTCAAAAGGCTGATAATGGTGGCTTTATCCAAACGAGTCAAGTCTAAAACTTCCTGTTGAGTTGCTTCTTCGCCTGTTTTCGTCAGTTGTTCTACCGAGTGAAAACCTGCTTTTACAAGAATATCTTTGAGGTCAATGAAACAGTGTGATTTGCGCTTTATGCACTGTAGCAGGCTGGGGTTGTCGGTTGATACTCTCGCATTCTGCGAATTGAGCGACATTAAAGTTATACTACCGTCAGCAATAAGACCTATGACTTGTTCCTGTTTCTCGTCAGACTCCATATCAACAGTCAGACGAATGCCGTTAGGGTCAACCATATAATTGTGTTGAAGACTTACAATCTTTTCCTGACCGAAAAACAGTTTGTATTTGCTCTGTGGTTTCCCGTTGTAGCGGTTGATGTAAACGAGTCCTTCGAAGTTCTTTGCATCGTTGTTGGTTTTGAACAATACCACTTCGCTTGCTTCAGGGTCAGCATTGGTCATGTCGCCGGAGTAAATGATTTCAGGTCGTTCAGCATTGCCTTCAATGTTATAGTCTGCGTTCCAGCCTATTTTGCTACCCATAAGGTCAACAACCGACAAGTCAAAATCTCTCGTTCCCCACTCGTTGCGCCAATAAAGACCTATATAACTGTCTGCTTGAAGAGGGTAACTTGAACCGAAAGGCATATTGCCGACAAACATTTTCTCTGTAGCAGGCAGAGTTAGTTTGTAATCAACAGGAAAAACAGTAGCACAAGCCTTTGTTTGTAGGTGTTTTATAAGATGCTGTTCTAATAGTTCGTAAACTTCCTTATACCATTTTTTATTTTCTTGCAAAATGTCTTGCCTGTCATAATGGCGAAGGAAAATCTTTTGATTACGAATAACATACATTCGGTCAGTGCCTGTTTCACTGACAGTACTAATCTCTAACAAGCGTTCTTTCAACAACTGCATAAGTGCCACAACCTTAAACATACTTATCTCCTGAAGTCTGCTTTCTAATTGTTCGTTTTTGGGTTTTGCTGACAAGACGCTTGTCCAAAAGGCTTGTGGCATAGGTCTATGGTGCTTCTTTGCGAGACGCCGTATCTTGTTTATTGTTGCCGGATAGTGTTTCTTAAAAGCGAGAAAAAGTGGTTTGAAACGATAAAAAATGCCGGACAAACCTGCGATTTGCTTGTCGTTAAGTCGGTTGAAATCAAATGGTTGTGCCGACTGCTTGATGCTGTCGCATAGTTTCTGGTTTTTTATTACAAGTGTTTCTTTGGTTGTAGAATAGACTATAAATCGGAAAAGTGTCAGCGTGTCGGTAGGTAAGATGTTAAGTCTCTCACAGAGATATACTTGTGCCTCACGGTTTTTTATCTCATCAATGTTGATGTCCTCTTTAGGTGTCTGTTGAATAATGAAGTCCGCACAAGCCTCCATCGTAGTTTTTTTCAGTGCGATACCCGATTTAATGACCGACAGACATTTTATTGCAAGTTCCTTTGCTTCAATGGGCATAATCATTCTATACTCTTTGTAATCAGGTGTTTGTGCTCCGGTATTCGGAACATAACCCTGCCCTTCTGTATAGTCCGTGCCGTAGGTACTGCAATAATGAATCCATTGGTCAATAAAAAGTTCAAAACGAGATTTCTCTTTTATGTCCTGCCAGCGTTTGTAGAAAGTGGCGTTATAGTTGATGGTTTGCTCATCAATGAAGGCTTTAACACTCTCATTGCATACCTTGGGATGCACCAAAAAACCGCATTGCATAGCCCTGTTGTTGAGTTCTGCAATATCAACTTGCGTGTCCTCTACAACGGCTACGCCAAACATCTTTATCAATTCACTATTCATAATTTTCACCTTTCACCTCATCCTGAACTTGTTTCAGGATCTCACTTTTTAGAAAAAATAAGAGAACAGCGGATAGTAAATTAAGTTAAACCACTTATTAAATAGGAACTATCTATGCCGTTCTCTTACAATTTTGTGCAAAAATAAACTTTTTTTGTCAATTATCCAAATTTTGCGGTTTTTTGCATTGTTTTGCCACCGGACAATCGCCACATTGGTCAATGTTGCATGCTTTTTTTTGTGCCAAATTCCGATATATAAACCAAACGGATAAAAGAATGGCAACAATGATTATCGTGTATGCTATTATGTCGGTGAGTTCAAACATTGGCTAAATGAGATTTGCTATCTGATAAAACACGGTTGCTACCACCCAAGCCAAACCCGTAGAATAAAGTAAGGTAAACCACATCCAGCCTCTACCTATCTCGCTTCTGATAGTGGCAAGTGTAGATATGCAAGGGAAATACAGCAACACAAACAACATCATAGCAAAAGCGGCAATAGGTGTGTAAAGAAGATTACCATTGTCATCGGTCAACTCTGCAAGTTTTTGTGCCAAAGGTTCATTGTCTTCTTCAGGGTTTGTGTCATCAACACCATACAGCACTGCCATCGACGAGGCTATAACTTCTTTTGCGGCACAACCGGCTATCAGACTCACGCCCGCACGCCACTCCAATCCCATAGGGCGAAAAACAGGCTCTATGGTATGACCTATCTTACCTAAGTATGAAACTTCCAACTGTTCGGTATTGCTCATATCGTCGTGGTGAGGGAAATAGCCTAAAGCCCAAATGATAACCGATGCTAACAGAACTATTGTGCTGACGCGTTTGAGCCATTCTTTGGCTTTGTCCCACATGTGAATAGTGGCATTGCGCAATGTGGGAATACGATATGGCGGCAGTTCCATTACAAAAGGATTATTCTCCTTCTTCATTTTCACCTCGCCTACAATTAGCGATGTGAGAATAGCAAACAGCAAACCGATAAGATATATTGCTAAGAGGATAAGTGCTTGATGATTAGGGAAGAAGGCAGCAATAAGCACAAGATAAACCGGCAGACGGGCAGAGCAAGATACAAAAGGTAATGTTATGATTGTCAGTATCCTGTCTCTCGGATTCTCAAGTGTGCGGGCAGAAAGAACGGCAGGAACGGTACAACCCAAACCAACGATATATGGGATAAACGACTTTCCGTGCAGTCCCATTCGATGCATCAGTTTGTCCATGATAAACGCAGCGCGTGCCATATAACCCGTGTCTTCCAAGATGGCAATGAAGAAAAACAAGATAAGTATCTGAGGCACAAATACAAGCACTGCCCCTGCACCGCCTATCACTCCGTCAACTAACAAATCGGTCAGCATACCATCTCCAAGTGTCGTCTGTACCCAATCTGACAACAAGCCTATGCCTGAGTCAATCAGGTCTTGCAGCCAACCGCCAAAGACGAATGTGGCCTCAAACATAAGCAGAAGGAAAAGTATGAGTATAGGAAAACCTAACCAACGGTTTGTCAAAACTTTATCAAGCGAATAGCCGAGTTGCTCTTTCTCTTTTTCCTTGTTGCGACTTAAAGTCTCACTAAGCGCACCACGGATAAATCCGTATTTCTCATCGGAAATGATAGTGCTTATGTCTTCTTTGTATGTTTCTTCTATAAGTTTTCGTTTTTCTTGTGCAATGGTTAGTAGTTGTGGTATGTCTTTTACTTTGTTCAATGTCGTTTTATCGGCTTCCAACAACTTGAGAGCTACATATCTCGGATGTTCTATCTCGTTATTTAGATATGGTCGCATCGCCTCGATTGATTGCTCAATAAGTTCGCTATAACGGATATGTATATGCTTGGTTTCCATTGCTCTACCTTCATATACACTTACTATGGCTTCAAGAACATGGTCTATTCCCCAACCTGTGCGGGCGATGACCGGAACGATAGGGAAACCCAAGAGTTTGCCGAGTGTGTCGGTGTCAAGCGTGTCGCCAGACTGTTGAAGCTCATCCCACATGTTGAGTGCCATTACCATCGGCTGGTTGCGGTCAATGAGTTGAGTGGTTAGGAAAAGGTTTCGCTCAAGATTACCTGCATTGACGATATTGAGTACAAGGTCGGTAGGTTGGTTGTCCAAATAGTCGCGTACATACATCTCTTCGGGCGAGTATTCAGTAAGGGAATATGTACCCGGCAGATCGACAAGATGAATGGTATAGTCCTTATGTTTGAAAGTGCCTATCTTTGCGTCAACGGTAACACCACCATAGTTGCCCACTTTCTCGCGCATGCCGGCTGCATAGTTGAAGAAACTTGTCTTTCCGCAGTTGGGGTTGCCGACAAGTGCCACGGTGATAGTTCTACTCAGTTCGTTAAACTCGTGGCGGATATGTTCTTCTAAGGTGCCGTGGAAATCAAAGTCTTGGTGCTCTTTTTCTGACAGTGGCACTATCTCAATGTTTTCAGCCTCACGCCGGCGCAGACTGACATGACTGCCCATTATCTCATATTCGATAGGGTCTTGAAGTGGGGCGTTTTTAAGGGCTTTCACTTTCTCTCCGCGCACAAAACCCAGTTCCATTATACGATGCCGAAAGCCACCCTGACCAAGGGTTTTCACTATCAGCGCTTCTTCTCCTATTTGTAAATCTGCAAGAGTGGTCATATTTAGTTAATAATTGATAGTTAATAGTTAATTTTACGCAAATTTATTAAATTTTTGTCAATTTTCCAATCACTAAATGTAGTTATATATACAAATACCCCGAAAATTTTACAAATTCTTGCATAATTGCTTAAAAATTGTTAAATTTGCGGAAAAAGAAAAATAATGGGTGCTATAAAAGAAAATATACTGCTAAATGCAGTTTTCCCGCTTGCTGACAAGGTTATGGGTACTTGCGCAATGCGGTGGTATAGGCAGATTCGTGAGATGAACACTTGGACTCGTGAGCAGGTTCAAGAGTGGCAGACACATAGGCTGCATTTGCTTATTAACCACGCCTACAATCACACTCGCTATTATCGTGAGATAATGGATGAGCGTGGTCTCAAACCAGAGGATATACTGACGCTTGAAGATATAAAAAAACTGCCGGTACTTACTCGTGAGATAATACTAAATAGAGCAGAGGATTTAACACCTGACAATATTCAGAAATATCCTCATCGGGTTAGTTCAACCGGCGGCTCAACAGGGCAACCAATGCGTTATCTGCAAGATGAGAACACTTGGGGCTTTACAACTGCAATGAAAATTTTTTCTTGGCAGCAGTCGGGATATCATTATGGAGATTTGTATGTGTCGCTTGGCAGTTCTTCACTTTTTCCTGTCAATAAAAAGAGTTTTGTTCATGAAGTGTATTTCCGTTTGCGTAATACTATTCCACTTAATGGTATGAATATGGATGCTCAAGTGTGCAGGAAATATATGGATATTATTATAAGCCACAAGGTTAAATATATATATGGTTATGCAACTGCCATTTATCTACTCGCCGACTATTGTGTTAGAAATGGTGTGAAGCATGATATGAAAATGGCTTATACCACTTCTGAAAAACTGACCCCTCAATATCGTGCTACAATAGAAAAAGCGTGGGGCTGTCAGGTTATGGATTGTTATGGCTCGCGCGACGGTGGTATAACTGCCTTCGAAATTGAGCGAGGTTACTACAATGTCGGTTATTGCGCTTGGCTTGAAGCAGATACTGACAAACCTTCTCTGTTGTACGCTACTAATCTTGTGGATTTTGCCTTCCCCACAATAAGATATGCTAATCAAGATGAAGTGCAATTGTGCGATGAAAGTGAAATAACTCAGTATAATGGTCAATGTATAAAAGAAGTGATAGGGCGAACTTCGGATATTATTCGTTTGCCTAATGGCCATATACTGACCGGACCGGGTTTTACTATTCTTTTCCGCAAGTTTCACATTGCAGCATATCGTATTTCACAACCACGAGAGAACACCGTTCTTGTTCAGATGCAGAAAACGGTTAATTTCAAGGCAGAAGAAAACGCAGAGATATTGGCGGCTTTCCGTAAGCATGTAGGTGAAAACATTGATATCCAACTTGAATATGTTGATGCATTTGAACCTATGAAAAATGGCAAACGCCGATTCTTTATGGTAAGTGAAGATGATTCCCATGCGGGGCAATTAAACGGTCAATAAAACACATCAGTTTTTCTAATTTTTCACTATGCGGCAAGAGCGTGATATTCAGGCTCTTGTCGCTTTTTTGTTGCGGTAAATAAATACCAAATTATTGCGGTAAATAAACGACCGTTTAATTACCGCAGCATAATGTCTTTATATACTCTCATAGATAAGCACCTATTATTACCGTTGGCAGACAGGCTGACAGGTCGCGGAATAGCACGAGAATGGCAACTGATGACTGAGGCAGAAAAACTCAAAGGAAGCCAACTCGAACAGTTGCAAAACTCTCGTATGCAACGACTTATATTGCACTGCTACAATAAAGTGCCATATTATCGGAACTTGTTCAGACAGTTGAACTTGACGCCAAACGATTTTCAAACAAGAGAAGACCTGCAAAAACTGCCGATACTGACAAAACAAATCGTAAGAGACCATTTTGAGGAACTGAAGGCAGATAATATCGGCGATTATAAAGTGCTACATGGTTCAACAGGTGGCAGTACGGGTACGCCAATGCAATTCATAAAGAGCATTGAGTCGTGGAATATGCAATGGGCGTCAAACTTTCGGGCTTGGGAATGGTATGGCTTTCATCTTGGTGAGAAGATATTTACCTTAGGTGGCAATTCGCTTGTGAAGAAAGACAAATCGCCTACAAAAAAAGATATTTTTGACACTGTCATAATGCGCAATCTCAAACGCAGTAGCGCAGAGGTTGACGATGAGGCTATGCAGGCACATTATGAGGCATTTATGAAGTATAAACCACATGCTCTACGAGGTTATGCTTCATCGCTTGTTATCTTTGCCCGTTATATTGAGAAAAATAATCTGCCTGTTTGCCCGATTAAAGTTATTCTAACAACAGGTGAGATGCTTATGCCCGACTATCGGCTGACGCTTGAAAGGGTGTTCCGTTGCAAGGTATATGACGGTTACGGAGCAGGTGACGGCGGTATAGGTGCAATGGAATGTGAACTTCAACAAGGTTTGCACCTATCGGAAGAGAGGTGTATAGTGGAGATAACAGACAAGTCGGGCAAACTTTTGCCTGACGGCGAGACGGGCTTTGTCGTAACTACCGACCTTGGCAATTATGCTTTTCCGTTCCTCCGTTATCAAGTGGGTGATATGGCATATTTGCAGAAAGAAAAATGTGCCTGTGGCAGACCATCGCGAGTGCTTGGACAAGTGATGGGTAGGGCAGGCAGACTGCTCTACAACAAACAGGGTGTGCCAATTTCGCCAACGATGCTGCCCATCATGCTCTATCGCAATAACGACTACCATAACGAAGAGAATTGTGTCATCTACAACAAGATTGACCGCTTCCAAATTCGTCAGGATAAAGAAGGTGATATCCGTATCTTCCTGATGCTCAAAGACAAGTCAGAACCGCACGAGCAGTTTGAGTATATCCTTGACAACTACCGCAACCATTTCAAAGGTTCTGCCGTATCCCTCGAGTTTGTTGACAACATCCCCCTCCTTCCGTCGGGCAAAGAGGACTATTGTGTAAGTGAATATAAATTTGAAAAATAAATATCTATGAAAACGATAGGTTTCCCTATTTCCCACAAGGAAAACGAACGCCGCAGGGCGATTGTTCCGAAACATCTCGGTAATCTCAAACATCCTGAAATGATATCAGTTGAAGCGGGATATGGGGATGTGTTGGGCTTTTCTGACGATGATTATTCCAAATATGGTATATCTGTATGTTCCCGTGAAGAGATACTACAGAAAGAAATTATTTGCGACCCTAAAATAGGAGATGCAGAGTATTTGATATCTTTGAAAAACCAAACTATTTTCGGTTGGATTCATGCTGTACAAAACAGAACAATAGCAGATTTGTTGGTTAATCAAAAACTGACGGCATTCGCTTGGGAGGATATGTATGAAATGGGACGACATACATTCTGGAAAAACAATGAGATAGCAGGTGAAGCGGCACTCTGCCACGCGTACCTACTACATGGAGTTTTCCCTAATCAAACGAAGGTGGCGGTTATAGGCAGGGGTAATGCCGCAAGGGGAGCAATAAGAACACTTAACTATATGGGAGCGGAAGTAGTTGTGTATGATAGAAAAACCGAACAACTGTTCAGACAGGAGTTTATGAACTATGATGTTATTGTAAATGCTATTCTTTGGGATATATCAAGAAAGGATCATCTTTTATACAGGGATGATTTGAAAAAAATGAAGAAAGGTGCTCTGATAATAGACATAAGTTGCGACAGAAACGGCGGAATTGAAACGAGCATTCCCACAACAATAGACAACCCAATATACTATATAGACGGCATTGCCCATTATGTGGTTGATCATACGCCATCACTATTCTACAAATCCACTTCGGAGGCTATAAGTGAACAAGTAGTAAAATTTTTGGACGATTTAATAGAGCAAAAGCAAAATGATATTCTGCACAATGCTCTCTGTGTCAAAAAAGGCATAATCAAGGATAAAAAAATAATGGTTTTCCAGAACCGAAAATAAATTTCCCGAAAAAATATCATTGCCGTCATAATATGCAAACCAATCATTGAATGAATTAGTAGAGTGATATTTCTGAAATAAATCACAATATTTTGTGATTTTGCTTGCATCTGTCCAAAATTTTATATATTTCTGTGGTAAAATCACTATATATTGTGAATTTAGCCATATAATAAATATGTAGGAGTGTAAAACCTTCACGAATTAGGTTAGTTATGGAATACTCGGGTGAAACTATAAAACAACGAAGAAAGGAGTTGGGGGTTACCCAACAGACTTTGTCTTTGTTGGCAGGGGTGGGTATAAATACTCTTGTGGCTATCGAAAGAGAAAAAATGTCGGTATCGTTATCAACACTGAAAAAAGTGCTTGACCGTCTCGGACTTGAATTAAAATTGGAAATAAAAAAGTAAAAATATAAAAATTTAACTGACAAAATATGGTTAATTAAAGCTTAGAACAAGATATAAATACTCATATTTTGGCAATTATCTGAATCTTTATTTGCTTTTTCGCCGATTTTTTTGTAACTTTGCAGAAAACAGATAAAGATGATAGAAATTTTTTTAACACCGGACAAAGTAGCAAAAGATTTGGCTCTGCGAGCAAAACAACGACGGGTAGCAATGCGTCTGACCCAAGATGAGATGTCCCAAAAAGCGGATATGCCCGTTTCCACTTATCGCAGATTTGAACAGACAGGTCAAATATCGCTTCAAGGGCTGCTCAAAGTGGCTTTTGCATTGGATGCACTTGACGATTTCAACAATGTTTTTGAAAAACGGACTTGGAGTTCTATTGACGAGATGTTGGAGGAAAAACAACACAAACAACGGGTAAGGCATGAGTGAGAAGGGCAAAATAGAAGTTTGGATGAATGGTTGTCAGGTTGGTACAATGGCTTTAACGCCATATCGCCCGCAGTGTTGTGCGTTCGAATATACAGTTGGTTGGCTCAAAAACGGATTCAGCATATCCCCTTTTGAACTGCCACTAACCGCGAGGCTAAAAATAGCCAACTATCATCCTTTTGAAGGATTGTTTGGAGTTTTTGCAGATAGTTTGCCCGACGGTTGGGGCATGCTCGTGCTAAATCGATATTTGTCGAATAAGGGGGTAAACATAAGGAATCTTAATGTGCTTGAACAATTATGTCTTGTAGGGTCTGAAGGGCGTGGAGCATTGGAATACAGGCCTGACAGAAGTTTAAGGAACAACAAGGAGTTTCTTGACTTCGAGCAGTTGGCTACAGAAACAGAAGCGATACTCTCTTCAGATGATTATATAGGAGAACATTTGGAAGAGATAGTTGAAAGAGGTGGATCGCCGGGCGGAGCAAGACCGAAGATATTTATGAAAAATGAAGGCACAGAGTGGCTCGTCAAATTTAGAGCCAAAGGCGATAAAGAAGATATAGGCAGACTGGAGTATGAATATTCGGTTTTGGCTAAAAAATGTGGAATAGAGATGTCACAAACGAAGTTATTTGGCGGGAAATGGTTTGGCACTCAACGATTTGACAGAATAGATGGTAGAAAGATTCATGTCGTAACAGCAGGCGGATTATTGCAAGCTGATTATACCACACCTTGTATGGATTATAGTCATTTATTCGCTCTGGCTGAAAGGCTGACACATTCTATGGAGGATATGTGGAAAATTTATCGCCTGATGTGCTTCAATGTATTGATAGGGAATTGCGATGATCACGCAAGAAACTTTGCTTTTATTTATGATACACAATGGCATTTTGCACCGGCATACGATATTCTTCCTAATGGTGGATATTTAGGGTATCATACAACTTCTGTCAATGATAATCCAAAACCGAGATTTGAGGATATAATAGCTCTTGCAACTAAAGTAGGTTTGGATGTTAAAACCGCTGATGCGATATACAAAGAAATAAAAAACAAATTGCAGGCATAACCCATTGTTAGCATTTCATTATTTTGGGTTTGTCCGTTTCTTGAGTTCGAAGTCGCAATAGAGGTAGTATTTATAATTAGGTAAAATCACAATATTTTGTGATTTTACTTGTTTTTTTAATAATTTTTGATTATCTTTGTGCTAAAATCACAATATAATGTGATTTGAAAATAATAATACGATTGTTTTATGAGAAAAGCAAAAGTTTATATTTTGGGAGTAGAAGCCGGGGAATTAGTTCAAAATTCGTTGTCTGATTATGAGTTTACCTATAATGACTCTTATATTCAAAACGATAGACTTCCGGCATTATGTCTTAACATGCCTAAAAGCACAAGTTGTTATAAATCAGCAAGTCTATTCCCTATATTTAGCAATATGTTGAGTGAGGGAGTAAATAGGCGGCTTCAGTCGCAGTATTTGAAAATAGACGAACAAGATGATTTCTCAATACTTCTTTCAACCGCTAATTACGACACCATAGGAGGTGTAACGATTCAAGAGAAATGATACCTGATAAGTACGATAATAGGACATTAAAAGAAATGTTTGGTGGCAAAAAGGTTTCGCCTATAATGCCATACGAAAGTCTTGAGGCTGATAGGCAAACCATTTCTGCAAGTATTCAAGCATGTGGGAGAGTTTCTGTTTCTGGTGTGCAACCCAAATATGCCATGGTAGTGGAGAATGGATTACTGAGGTTTGCAAGAGAAAATGAGCAGGGACGATATATTTTGAAAACAATTCCTGTTGAACGGTATATTGCAGATAGACAATGGGTACCCGTGAACGAATGTTTGACAATGCATATTGCGCAGGAGATTTTTGGTATTTCGACTGCAAAAAACTGCTTATGCTTTTTCAAAAACGGTGAAATAGCGTATTTAACTAAAAGATTTGATGTTAAAGAAGATGGTTCAAAGTTTTTGCAAGAGGATTTTGCTTCAATAGCTGGTATTAGTCGGCTCACGCATGGAGATGATTATAAATATAGTGTATTAAGTTATGCTGATTGTGCTAAATTGATAATAAAATATGTTAGTGCCGCCATAGTTGAATTGATGAAATTTTTTCGTATTGTACTATTCAATTATATAATGAGTAATGATGATGCTCATCTTAAAAACTTTTCTTTGATGTCAAAGGATGGCAAAGATTATAGGCTAACTCCTGCATACGATATGCTGAATACCTTTATTCATTTATCCAACCCGACAATTTTTGCATTAAGCAAAGGTTTGTATGATGGTATGAAAATTGATGATACAAATGCAGTTACCCGACAATCTTTTTTGTCTTTCGGCGTGCAGATTGGCTTACCGGAAAAACTTATAGAAAAAGAAATTAATACTTTTGCCGAATCAAAAAATAAAATAAAGGAAATGGTAGATAGGAGTATGTTGCCGGATAATTTGAAAAACCTTTATCTGCAAACATACGAATATCGTTGCCACACATTAAAAGAGTAAATATATATGGATTCGCTTGGTCAAATTATAAAACGACGTAGAATGGAGTTGGGTATAACTCAACAGACATTGGCTTTGTTGGCAGGTATCGGGATAAACACTCTTGTTTCTATAGAAAGAGGGAAACTATCGGTATCATTATCTACTCTTATGAAGGTGCTTGACTGTCTTGGGTTGGAGATGAATTTAAAAATAAAAGAGAGATAGAAATATGCTGATTGTAAATAATAAGGTCTTTATATTTAGACCTTTGTCCGTTTCTTGAGTTCGAAGTCGCGACCGAGGTAGTTTTTTCTTACTGTCGGGTTGGCTGCAAGTTCTTCAGGCGTGCCGTGGAAAAGAATCTTACCTTCAAACAACAGATACGCACGGTCGGTAATCATAAGCGTCTCATCAACATTATGGTCGGTAATGAGAATGCCGATATTCTTACCTTTCAGTTTCCATACCACATCCTGTATCTCCTGTACGGCAATAGGGTCAACACCGGCAAAAGGCTCATCAAGCATTACAAACATAGGTTCTATGGCAAGACAGCGTGCTATCTCCGTTCTGCGACGCTCACCACCTGAGAGACGGTTGCCAAGGTTCTTACGCACATGACCGAGGTTGAACTCTGCAATGAGTTGCTCAAGTTTCTCTTTCTGATACTCCTTTGTGAAATTCGTCATCTCAAGTACCGCTTTCAGGTTGTCTTCTACTGACATTGTGCGGAATACACTTGCCTCCTGTGGCAGGTAGCCTATTCCCCGTTGAGCGCGTTTGTACATAGGGAAGGAAGTAATGTCCTCATCGTCAAGGAAAATCTTGCCGTTGTTGGCAGTAATGATACCTGTAGTCATATAGAAAGTAGTGGTCTTGCCGGCACCATTAGGACCAAGCAAACCTACAATCTCGCCTTGTTTCACTTCTATGGAAACATCATTGACAACCGTCCGTTTGCCATAGCGCTTTACCAAATGTTCTGTACGAAGAATGTTCATACAATTTACAATTCACAATTTACAATTATTTTTCTTGCAGATTTCGCTGATTTCGCTGATTTTTGTACCACGGATTGAACGGATTTTTACAGATATAACAGAAAATATGTGTTAGAGGCACAATGCAATATAAATTATTAACTATTAAATATCAACTAATAATTACTTCCACCGGGCAGTGGTCGGAATGAACAACCTGTTGCAAGATACGGGCATCTGTTACTCGTGGTAATAGCTCTTCTGTAACCCAATGATAATCAATTCGCCAACCTGCATTATGCTCTCTCGCACGGAAGCGATAACTCCACCAAGAGTATTCTTCGGGGTTTTGATTGAAAAGACGGAAACTGTCCACCCAACCGTTTTCAACCAACTTATCAAGCCACTCGCGTTCTTCCGGCAGAAAACCCGACACGCCTTGTTTGTTCTCCGGATGATTGATGTCTTGAGGCTTATGGCAGATGTTGAAGTCGCCACAAACAACTATGTTTGGTCGTTCTTTTTTCAGACGCTCAAGAAAACCGAAGAAAGCATCAAGGAAGTCCATCTTGAACTCCTGACGGATATCGCCTGTTGTGCCGGAAGGTACATACACATCCACTATGGTTATGTCCCCCAAATCCACTCGTAAGACTCTTCCCTCGCGATCATAACGGTCGTGGTTCATTCCCACTTTGACCAAATCAGGCTCTTTCAGTGTGAAAACGGCAACACCGCTATAGCCTTTTTTTTCGGCACTATGAATATATGAATGGTAGCCTAATTCTTGAAAAGCGTTGATATCAATCTGTTCGGGCTGTGCCTTACTTTCCTGAATGCAAAAGACATCGGGGCGCTCTGCCTTGAGCCAGTCTAACAGACCTTTACTCATGGCAGAGCGTATACCGTTAAGATTATAAGAGATTATCTTCATTGGATATTTATTTTCTTTGCACCCTTGTTGGTGTGAATGATATACAAGCCCCGTTGCAGTTTGCTTACATCGGTTGTGCCTAAGGAAGTGCCCATAATAGTGTATATACCAAGCACTTTCTCGTCGGCTTCAGGGTCGAGGATAACATCTTCTATTCCGTCAACGAAGTCTGACCATTTGGCTTTCTGTGGTGCAGTAAAACTATTGCAACTCTCAGTGCTGTTGAGGTTAAAGAAGATAACTTGATTCTTCTCGGTGATGTTACTGAGTTGATAGCCTGTGATAACAAGTTTGGAAGTTACTTTGCTTGTACCCGGGTATGGGTCGCCTGCATCACCATAATCACTTCGTGCGTTGTCGGCTTCGATGAGTTCAACACCTTGATTTCCACGCTTATAACTGTTTGGTGAGTTGTTTTCCCAATCAGAGGCTTTGTATCTGACTTTTGTTATGAGCATACCGCTACCGGGGAGATACTGATCGTATGTCTTATACCCTTGCTGGCGGTTTTCAAGCAGATAGAATGTAGTAGGACTTGGCACCTCACCGTTCATGTTATGTTCGCCTGTTGAGGTAATCATAAAGGCTTGACCATCGTTGTTTAAGTTAGGTAATTCAAAGCAACCGCCTTCAGCGGGTAGTAGTGTCGGCTCAATCCAACCGCAATAGAAACGCTCGTATGCGGAATAGGCGGGTGGGGTGATACCGTCGTTGTTGTAAGGTCCCATATCCATTACATCCCACTGACCGAGAGTGCTATAAGGATTATCAGTATCGCGTGTGTCGTAGAAATCCGGCAGTCCGCATACATGCGAGAACTCGTGGCAGAAAGTGGACTGACCTGCCATACTTACCTTACCGCCTGTATATTGACCTGAATATTCATTGTATTTGGCACCAAGCAGTGTCAGTTCGTTGGTGCAGGCATACATGTTTACTTTCTTGCCGTCAAGAGTAACGCTGTTGTCGGAAACACCTCCGTGTTTGCGGTCGTCAAGCCACCACATGTGAGGCCAGACGCAGTCTTCATCGCCATAGTCGGCTTGTCCGTATCCGGCATAGAAAACGAATACGAAATCCACCTCACCATCGCCATCGTTGTCGTATCTGGTAAAGTCAACATCAAACTGTTTATCTGCAAGTTGGCAAGCTTGTTGTATCATAAGATGACTATAGGATGTGCCACGCGGACCGGCGTATGATGTTGAGTTGTTTTTAAGGTCAACAGGTCCAACAACATCGAAAGTAGGTTGGTATTTGCCGTAACTCTGATTGTAGAAATACTCTCTTACACAACCGATTGCCCCGTCGCGGTTGAAACCGGTTTTGTTGAGCATGTCGTTGAAATCTTGCTGTGTGTATTGGAACTGTTTGTCCTTGAAATTAGCAAGTATGACCAATCCTCTTGGTGCAAGATTGACAAATTGTGCACTCTGACGCACTTTTCTTTGGTTGTCTGCCTGTTTGGCTTGGGCTTTATGTTTGGCTATTTGTTCGGCATTAGCCTTTACATATATGCCTTCCGCATTTTTCAGCAGCAGGTTGCCTTCTTTGTCGGTTAGGTAGTTGTGAAACTCATCGCCGTGGGCGAATACTGTTATTTCAGAGCCGTCTTTTTGTGTTATGACTTTTGGTCCGGGTTTGGCGGGAACGGCATAAGATATAAGGCTTATTGCTAATATCGCTAATGATAAAATTATCTTTTTCATATTGGTGTGTTGTTTTTATAAAATTATTTTGATTGATTTGTTTTGGAGGCGGACAACATAAACTTGCTGTTTTGGAAGTGTTATTGCTGTTTTACCATTTACAGTCGCGTTGTAAATGATTTGTCCTAATGCGTTATAAATCTTCACATTCTCATGTGCGGCATTTATCTCAATACCGGTTTCCGTCTTGCGTACAAATGCAGTATTGTCGGTTGCGTCAAGACTTGTGGGTACTTCGCCGTCAAGATAAGTAGCATTGAATGTAGAGCCGTTGTAGGTAACGGCGGAAATGGTTATTTGCAAGTAGTCGTCGGTGTTAGTGATAGTTACGGTACCGCTCATAAGGTAGTAGCAAGCTGCATATTGCTTGTCTTCATTAAACTCGGTGAGGAAAACCGTAGGCTGATCTTTCGTGCCATCCCAACCTTGTGAGGCTACAACGGTGTTGTTGTTGCCACTGTTGTTTATTTCAAATGTACCTGAGGGCAGGTCTTGGCTGTCGGTTAGGAACAAGAGATCAAGTTCTCCCTCGTCAGTTATGAGATATATAAGCAGTTGTCCTTCGGTGGAGTTGTCCACAAAAACATCTTCCGCTTCGAAGTTGATAGTGGTAACTTCAGTCGGTTCATAAGTATAATCGCCTGTTTGAGGTTGTTCGCCTTGAGGTCTGCCTAAGTATGTTATATACCCGCCGCGAGCCATCTCAGGTGTTGTACCCATATAGTTCTGCACAGGACCATAGATAATCACTGTATCGCCTACTTGTATCTGGTTCTCGCTTGTAAATTTGGTGTTACCCAAATTGTAGATATCATAGCAATAAAGACTTGATTTTTCGTCTTTTATATAGAAACGGGCATTGCAGAAATTGCCTGTGGTGAGTACTTGAACAATCTCGCTTATTATACCTTTGACATAAACGCTGTCGGTTGAGGGTGTGGTATAAGTTAATGCGCTGATGTAACTTACCGCTTCGGTAACAGTCATAGTGTCTTTCTTTTCCGGTGTAGGTGGTGTTACAGGTTCGTCTTCGCAGGTGGTTGTGCGATTCATACGGAAAGAGATAAGTCCGTTTTTTTCGGTGATATTATTAAGTTTATAACCTGTGATTACTTGTTTGGATGTAACGGTGCTTTTACCCGGATATGTGTCGCCTTCATCGCCATAGTCGCTTCGTTCATCATCTGCCTCAATGAGTTCTACACCTTGTTGTCCACGCTTGTAGTTGTTTGGCGAGTTGTTTCGCCAATCGCTGGCTGAGTATTTGACTTTTGTGAGAAGCATACCGTGTCCGGGCAGGTGCTCGTCAAAACTGCCTTTCACTTGTTGGCGGTTTTCAAGCAGGTAGAATGTTGTAGGAGACGGGCTTTCACCATCGAGGTTATGCTTGCCTGTTGATGAAATAAGGTATGCTTGTCCGTTGGTGTTGAGGTTTTCAATCTCGTAACACTCTTGCTCTGTTGAGAGTACGGTAGGTGTTATCCAACCGCAGTAGAAACGCTCGTAAGCCGAATATGCCGGCGGTGTGAAACCATCGTTGTTGTAAGTGCCGGCATCCATCAGATCCCATTCGCCGAGGGTTTGATAGGTGGTTCCGTACATAACTCTGTCTTGATCAGTATCGTAGAAATCGGGCAGTCCGCATACATGCGAGAACTCGTGGCAGAAAGTGGCAACACCACACATTGCTTCTGTACCACCGGAGAATGTCTGTGTTTGCTTATTATATTTAGCCCCAAGGCGTGTCAGTTCGTTGGTGCAAGCGTATCGGTCAACTTTTTTTCCATCGAAAGTGCGCTTGCTTGAAGTGATGCCGTCGTAGCCGGAAACATAGAACATGTGTGGCCATACGCAGGCTATGCTGTCTTTGTCGAAACTCTCGGCATAATCAGCCAAACCGTAGCCTGAAAAAACGACAAATACAAAATCTACTTTACCGTCACCGTCGTTGTCGTATTTTGTGAAGTCTGTTCCGTCTTGGTCGGCAAGTTTGCAAGCATCAACGATTAGTTGTCCTACATTCTCTGTGCCATCGCCTTCACTGCCAGCATAATACGATGATGTGTGAGAAACAGTGTAAGGTCCGACAATATCAAATTGCGGGTTGTACTTACCGAAACTTTGCTGCATAAAATAATCGTTCGCTGAGCCGGGAGTACCGTTTACATTGTAGCCTTTCTTATTGAGCATATCGTCAAATTCCTGACGGGTACGAGTGAAAGGTTTGTCGGAATAGCCAACAAGTATGACTAGTCCGCGTGGTGCAAGATTGATTTCCTGTTTTGCCTGACGGACAAGTCTTTTATCTTGTCCTTGTTTGGCTTTGGCTTTGTGAGCAGACACGGCTTGCTCGTTTGCTATAACCCATTTGCCTTGACTGTCTTTTGAAAGCAAGCGACCTTCTTTGTCGGTATAGAAATGGTGAAACTCGTCGCCGTGCGCATAGACGGTTATTTCTGTGCCGTCAGGTTGTTGCAACACCCTTGGTCCGGGTTTGGCAGGTACGGCATAAATGCTCAAACTGATTAAACATATTATCAGTATTGAAAAGATCTTTTTCATCTTGTGTTTTTTATTTTAGAATTCGTGTTACTTCATTTTCGCGACGGATAATATATACTTGTCCTTTGGGCAATTTTATCTCTTTCTTGCCGTTGATATAGGTGCTATATAAGGTTTGACCTAACGGGGTATAGATAACCACCTGCTTGCCATCTGCTTCAACTTCAATGCCGTCTGTTGTTAATTTTACAAATTCGGATGTGGCTGTTTCTTCGAGTGCCGTCTGGCGGTTGGTGTAAGAGATATGTATGGTTGAGCCGTTGTGAGTTACGGCATCAATGGTTATCGTTATTTCCGAACCATCTATTTCTATATTGACAGTACCCGACTTGAGGTAATAGACTGTGCTATAACTGCCTTGTCCGTTGAAACCTGTTATATATACCGATGGGTAATCGCGTGTATCGTCGCCACCCGGGGAGGCAAAGAAAGTACCTACATCGCCTGTGCTATTAATTTGGTAAGTGCCTGCATAAAGTTGTTCGCCACCGCTAATATAAAGCAGTGTTGCTTGTGCATTGTCGCTTACCAAATAGACAGTGTCTTTACCGATACTGCTTTGCCCGAAGTAGAGGTTAGTAGCGTTGAAGACTATGTCTGTCTTTTCTGTTGACTCCCACTCGTAGGAATATGTCGGTTCGGTTGGCTCAACATAAGAAGTGTTAGCAAAGTCGAAAGTAATAACTCCACTTGTCTCTTTGATGTTGGTGCAAGAGTAGTTTGTCATATCTGTCGGTTTGAAACTTGTCTTGCCGGCAGGATAAGCGTTATTAGCATTTGTAACGGTAAAAACACTACCTTGATAGCCTGTTGACCCCATACTCCCGTTAGCGCAAACGAGTGCAACACCTTGCTTGCTTGTAACAGCGTTATTGACTTCATTGTCTGCCCAAGTGGTGGCATTGTATTGGATTTTCGTAACAATCATACCGTGTCCTGGCAGGAATTCGTCGTAGCCGCCTTTGGTCTGCTGACGGTTTTCAAGCAGATAGAAGGTAGTAGGTGAGGGTACTTCTCCATTAAGGTTATGCTCTCCGTCTTTGCAGATGAGATATGCTTCCTGTGATGTGTTCAAATTTTCAAGTTTGACCGACTCTTGTGGCTTGTACAAGATAGTAGGTGTTATCCAACCGCAGTAGAATCGTTCGTATGCACTATATGAAGGTGGTGTGTAGCCATAGTTATTGCTCGTGCCGGCATCCATAAGGTCCCAATCACCTAAAGTAGCATGGTTATAGTCAGTGTCGTATAAATCCGGCAGTCCGCATACATGCGAGAACTCGTGGCAGAAAGTAGATATACCGTCCATCTTTTTTGTTGCGAAACTTATCTCGTTGGTGCAGGCAAACATACTGATTTTTTTTCCGTCAAGGGTAATGCTGTAGTTAGATTTGCCACCATGCTGACGATCATCAAGCCACCACATGTGTGGCCATATCGTTCTTGTCCCACCACCATCGGCTTGTCCGTATCCGGCGTAGAAAACGAATACGAAATCTACTTCGCCATCGCCGTCACCATCGTATTGAGAGAAATCAGCACCATCGGCTTGAGCGGCACGGCAGGCTTCCTGAATCATATAATGGGCTTTTTCGGATCCGTCATTGCCGGCATAGTAGGACGATTTATTTTTCAGTGTATAAACACCAAAAACATCAAATTGCGGACTATATTTGCCGTATGATTGGGCTTCAAAATACTCGCGGGCACAACTCGCAAAATCTATAGTCTGTAAAGAGTTATCGTATTCGTCTATAAAACTGAAATCAGGGTTGTAGCCGGTTTTGTTGAGCATATTGCTGAAGTCTTCTACCGTATTTGTGAAAGAAGCAAGTGTTCCGTTTGAGCCAGAACCGCCCGAAGTTGGGAATTGAACAAGTATAACAATACCTCTCGGAGAAAGATTTACAAACTCAGGCTTGCGGTTTGCCCGTGCCTTATGTTTTAAGGTTGCTTTCTTGCGTATTGTCGCTAACTGATTTTTTTTGTTTTCATCGGCTTTTACATAGAACCCTTGTTCGTTAAGTACAACAATGTTCCCCTCAGAGTCGGTTGTATAATGATAAAACTCGTCGCCGTGTTGATGTAAAGTTATTTTACTTCCGTCCGGTTGTGTATATAAGATAGGTGTTTTTCTTGCCGGTACGGCAAAAAGTGCTATTGCAAAAAGTGTGAATACTACACACAATATAATTTTTCTCATATAATCTTATTGTTATAAATGATTATTCTCTTGTGTTTTTTTTAGGTTCTTCCAAACGATTAGGAATGTTTTTATTCAGATATTTTTTTTCTCTTTTTGATCGTTTGTCGGCATTTTTTGCTTTATATTTTCCTGCTACAAGTTCTCCCTTCGGTGTGTAGGTAAGATAATAGTAGTAGCCGTTGTCTTGCTGACCGATGAGATAGCCGTCAACGGTCATTGTGAAATGATGCCATTCATCGCCACGCTTGAGAATGATAAGAGTATCGCCGTTAGGTTGCACAACCGGTATAGGTGTCTTGCGTGCGGGCACATTTCTTGGCCCGTGGTGTTGTGCGTATGTGAAAGTTGTGAGAGCAGTCAGTATGACCGCTAAAAGAAACTTTTTCATTGATATAAGAATTTTGTTGTTAATATGTTGTTAATTTATAAGTCTTTGTTTTTCCGTTCAATACGACTTGTACTAAATATACTCCTTCCGAAAGTGGCAGCATCAGTGTTTCTTCGTTTGTCGTTTTGCTTACTACAAGTCTGCCGAAAAGGTTATAAACATTGATATTGGTACCTTTTTCGAAATTTTGTACAATAATTGTGCCGTTTGTGGCATAAACCGAACCATTGATAACAAAATCAGCATTTTGTACATCTGTTTCGATACCGGGCAGTTTCTCAAACTTTATGTTTATGTTTTTCAGGTACATGGCTTTGGCAGTATTGCTCAGTCTAATCTCCACAACGCCTGATGTAGGTTCTGTTGCAGTGAAGGTATATGTCTGGTTTTCAGTAGTGAGATACTCTGTTTCTCCTATCGGGTTACCTGCCAGATATACATCGAGTTCAGCATCGCCCTGACTGCCGGTTGATGCTGTTACTTCGACTTCAACAACACCGCAACCTATTGTTTCTTCTGTTTTGAGGCTGACATTTTTCGAAGGATAGTTGCTTGAACCAAACACAGCACCTTTCGACTTGTCGTAACTCAATGTATTAGGTTCTGTAACTCTTACGAGCCAGTCGTAACCACTCAGGTCTTGTGTGCCTTCGTAGCAAGTCATATTAAAAGCATGAGAATATTCCAAACAACCGTTTTCGCCCTGCTCGCGTGAGTTATTGATGGTTATGTAAATGTTATCGACCACATCCTTTCCACTGAAGCGAACCACTACCATACCATTTTCAAAACTATAGTTTGGCATAGCAATCGAACCACAGGTAATACGCACCTGACAAGTCTTTTCCGAAGGTATGGCATAGCCGGCTTTTGGAGTGAATGTTATCTCAAAATCTTGGTTGCGGTCGGCATAATATGTTGCGCCCGAGTTCCACTCTACACCCTTGAGCGAGTAGTTGATATCCACACGCTTGTTGTTGCGGTAAAGAGCAAAGACGGTGCAGTCAGACATCGGGAAATAGCACTCGCCTGCTATGCCGGCATCGGGTGTAGTGCTACTTTTTTTGCTTGCCCAACCGAGGAAGGTATAGTCGGTTTTAGGTGTTACATCGGGTAGTATAATGCCGCTACGCTTGCTCGATTCGGTCAGTGAGGCTGTTTTGCAAGTTCCGTTTTGTCCGGCAAAGAAAGTAACAGTGCTTTTCTGAACTCCACCCATATAGTCAAGGAAGATGACTTCGTTTTTCTCAGTTACATTATCAAACCATTGAGTGTTTGAGAAGAATTTCCACGATGTGGCACCGGCTGGGAACATATCTTTTTGTTTCCCGCGGTAGCCGTTCTTCACTTCTTCTTGAATCTTACCGTTCCACTCCCACCTGTATGAAGGTGCGCTGCCGTCGGCTTCAATGATGTCCACACACATATTTGACGGTACATTATTGACGATGTTCTGCTCCCATTTATTTTTGAGGAACTCTATTTTGGTCATAAGCATACCGTGTCCGGGAATATATGTGTCCCAACCTGACTGCTGGCGATTTTCAAGCAAATAGAACTCACGCGGGTCGGGGTTAAGTCCATTGAGGTTTGGTTGCCCTGTTTTGCAGATAAGTGCACAGTCGCCTGTTGTGTTGAGGTTGCGCAGAATGAGGTTAAGCGGTTCGTTGGGATTAAGCGGGATAGGCTCTACCCAACCCATATAGAATCGCTCGTATGCCGAGTATGCAGGTGGAGTGCGTCCAAGATTATTGTAGCCACCATAGTCCATCAGGTCCCATTCGCCGAGTGTCTTCTGCTCGCCATCGTTAGTGTCGTAAAGGTCAGGCAGTCCGAGTACGTGCGAGAACTCGTGGCATATAGTGCCTATACCCTCGCGATAACCGTTGTCGTCGGTTTCAGAGGAGCAGACATATACATTGACGCGCTTGCCGTCAAGCACACATTCGATATCGTCCCAAGAGTCTTCTATTCGTGCGTTGTGAGGCCATATAGCATCCTCTTGCGGACTATCGGCTTCACCTTTGCCGGCATAGATGACATAAACGCAATCGACATAGCCGTCGCCATCGCCATCGTATTTGGTGAAATCAACATTGAGGTTTTTGTCGGCTTGCTCGCAGGCATCGGCTATCATCTGCTCAGGGTGTTGGTCGTCGCCGTACTCGTCGTTCTTGCCGTAGTAGTTTTGTTTGTTAGGCAAGGTAACAGGTCCGACGACATCAAACTGCGGTACATACTGTCCGTATGATTGGTCGCGGAAATACTTGCCAACCGAACCTGTTGCACCATTGAATGAATAGTTGTCGGCATTGAAAAGGGCATCGTAGGCAGCGGCATCGTTGCCTTCACGAAAACTGCGGTCGGAGTATTGCGCAAGAATAACAAGCACTCTTGCCGGCGTAACGCGCTGAACACCGTGTTGGTGGGCTTTGCGTACTTTTCGCGGGTTGGCTTTTCTTTCTTTGATTTGACTTTGGCTCAACGCTTGTGCAGGTACATACAAGCCCTGCGAGTTTTGTTTTAGCCAAGAGCCGTTTAGATCTGTTGTGTAGTGAAATTTCTCGTCTCCGAATTTAAGAATCTGTATTTCCTTGCCGTCTTGTGAGGTTGCTTTATAGACACCTTTCTTGGCGGGCATGGAAAACATTGAAACAGAGAAAAATAAAATAAGAAATAGGGTAAATGTGTTTTTCATGATTTTTTTGTTTATATATGTACTTTTTTGATTTTCTTGTACAGTTCTGAAGCAAAGACGAAGTCTTGCAAGTTTTGACTCTCTGCAGTAAAGATGTCGGTTCGAGAGCCTTGCCATTCTTTCTTTCCGTTTTTAAGGAAAAGTATATTGTCGCCAATTTCCATAATGGAGTTCATATCGTGTGAATTGACGATGGTACAGATGTTATATTCCTGAGTTATCTCTTGAATAAGGTGGTCGATAACAAGGCTTGTATGCGGGTCAAGACCTGAGTTGGGTTCGTCGCAGAATAAGTATTTCGGGTTCATGGCAATGGCTCTTGCAATAGCCACACGCTTTTGCATACCGCCGGAAATCTCTGACGGCATAAGGTGGAACGAGCGTTCGGGCATATTCACACGATTAAGGCAGAAAACGGCTCTGTCTTGTCGCTCAGACTTGCTCATTGTGGAAAACATCTCAAGCGGGAAGAGTACATTGTCAAGCACTGTCTCTGAGTCAAAAAGTGCTGCCCCTTGAAAGAGCATACCCATCTCTCGTCGCAGGTTGCGTATGTCGCTCTCTTTCATTGTTGTAAGGTCGCGATTGTCGTATAGTATATGTCCGGCATCGACCTTATGCAGACCTATAAGACTCTTCATAAGCACAGTCTTGCCCGAGCCGGACTGACCGATAATCATATTCACCTTGCCATCGCCGAAACTGACGGATACATCGTCAAGAACGGTATGCCCCTCGAATTGTTTGACTATATTTTGAACTTCTATCATTAGTTTAGCATCAGTTGTGTTAATAACAAGTTAAAGAAAAGTATGAGCACGCTGCTGTTGACGACGGCTTTGGTGCTTGCCCTACCTACTTCCAAGGCACCACCGTAAGCATAATAGCCGTAGTATGACGAAACCGTTGATATTATAAAAGCAAAAACAAGCGATTTGATAAGCGAGTACCAGACATAGAAAGGTGTAAAAGCGTAAGTTATACCATACTGATAATCAGCGACGGTGATGACATCAGTAAAAAGAGCAACACCATAACCGCCTAAAAGTCCGACAGCCATTGATATGATGACTAAAATAGGCATCATTGCAACGAAAGCAACCGCTTTTGGCAGAATAAGGTAGTTGGCAGAATTGACACCCATAATCTCAAGAGCATCAATCTGTTCGGTTATACGCATAGTGCCTATCTCTGAGGCTATATTACTACCCACCTTGCCAGCCAAAAGCAGACAGAGTATAGTGCTTGAAAACTCCAGAAGTAGAGTGTCGCGCGTCACAAGACCTGTCGAATAGGTCGGAAGTAGAGGGTTAGATGTGTTGAGTTTGGTTTGTATGGTAAGGATAGCACCAATAAAGATACTAATGATAACAACGAGTGGCAACGACTGTAGTCCTTGTTTTTCCAACTCTTTTGACAGTTGTCGGAAGAACATTCTTGCTCGGTCGGGCAAATGAAACATCCTGCCCATGAGAAGGAAGTACCTTCCTGTATGTTCGAAAAAATTGCGTATAAAAGACATGTTTAATTTACAATTTACAATTCACAATTTACAATTAACCCCAAATTTACGAATTTTTTGCGAGTTTTACAAATTTTGTTCAAAAAAGGTTGTAAATAACCATTTTTTTTTGTAATTTTGCACTTGAAAATAAAAATTAACCAAATAAGCGTTTTTTATGCGTTTTACATTTTCTGTTCCATAGAATTTATCTTTTTTAGGAAATGAAGCAAACCCAGTCCATCATCGAGGTTGAACATGTCTCCAAACAGTTTGAAGATGGCAAGTTCGCCTTGCAAGATGTAAGCCTTTCGGTTCAGAAAGGCGAATTCGTGACCATTCTTGGTCCTTCCGGTTGCGGTAAAACAACTCTTCTTCGTTGTATCGCAGGTTTTCAAAACCCCACTACGGGTAGTATCCTCCTCTCAGGCAAGGAACTGACAGATACGCCACCAAACAAGCGTCCGGTGAATACGGTCTTTCAGAAGTATGCCTTGTTTCCGCATTTGAATGTCTATAACAATGTGGCATTCGGTTTGAAACTCAAGAGTATTGACGCCGACCAGATTGAAAAGCGTGTTAAGAGAGCCCTCAAAACAGTTGGTATGACCGACTATGAGAGTCGTGATGTTAACAGTCTGTCAGGCGGTCAGCAACAGCGTGTGGCTATTGCTCGTGCTATCGTCAATCAGCCTGAAGTGTTGCTTCTTGACGAGCCGCTTGCCGCCCTTGACCTTAAGATGCGCAAGGATATGCAACTCGAACTGAAAGAGATGCACAAGAAACTTGGCATCACTTTTATCTATGTAACTCACGATCAGGAGGAAGCACTGACTCTTTCTGACCGCGTGGTGGTAATGAACGAGGGGCAGATTCAGCAGATAGGTACACCAACCGACATCTACAACGAACCGCAAAACTGCTTTGTGGCTGACTTTATAGGTGAGAGCAATATCTTGGGTGGAAAGATGATTTGCGACCGACTTGTGCGTTTCTGCGACAAAGAGTTTGAATGTATTGACGAAGGATTCGGCGAAGACACACCGGTGGATATAGTTATTCGTCCGGAAGATATTTATATCTGGGAGACGAGAAACAATGCAGGTCAAGTGGCATCTATTGAGGAGCAACAACAGGATTATGACCTTGACGACCGCATTCCTAAGGGCAACTTTACCAAATGGTATGGCACGGTTCAGAGTTGCATATTCAAAGGTGTTCATTACGAGATGATTGTTCTTACCCCTGACGGATATGAGTTTATGGTACAGGACTATCATGAGTTCAAAGCCGGAACGAATGTGGGAATGCTTGTTCGACCGGAAGATATTCAGATAATGCACAAGCAACACCATAAATACAACTATTTTGAGGGTGAGATAACGAAAAACGGGATGGTGCGTTTTATTGGTGCTGAATGGGAAGTCAGCGAAGATCAGTTGGCGCAGTTTAATGCCGGCGACATAGTACAGGTTTTAGTGCCTTTCCGTGAGATTGATTTGCAAGACCACGAGGAGGAAGGTGTTTTGTCAGGTGAAGTACATTTCATCCTTTATAAGGGCAACCACTATCACCTCACCATCCGTACCAACGATGGTATTGACCTGATTGTTAATACCACCGATGTATGGGATAATGGCGACCGTGTCGGAATAAAGATACCAAAAGAATGTATCATTCTACAAAAACTACCCGAACAACAATGAAAAACGAGATTACTATAGGACGGACAGCCGTTACTCCTTATATGTTGTTCTTGTTGGTGTTGGTGCTCATACCGCTTGGCTTGGTTGTTTATTATTCATTTACCGACACCGAAGGAGGTTTTACCTTTGCACATTTCTTGCAGTTTATGCAAGGTGGCGAGGCTTTGAATACTTTCCTGTATTCCTTTTTTATAGCCTTGGTAACTACCGCTATATGTTTGCTTTTAGGCTATCCTGCAGCATATTTCTTGAGTATTCGTGTGGCAAATAACCCGCCTGAGAAACGCCTTGCAGAGGTGATGATTATCCTTTATATCGTTCCGATGTGGATAAACTGCCTATTGCGTACCTTGGCTACGGTGGAACTGTTTAATATCCTATCAATACCGCTTGGCGAAGGCGCTTTGCTTTTTGGTCTGTGTTACGACTATCTGCCATTTATGATATATCCTATTTACACCGATTTGCTGAAAATGGATATGTCTCTACTGGAAGCATCAGCCGATTTGGGTGCTAACCGCTGGCAGTCGTTCTGGAAGGTTGTAGTGCCACTCTCAAAACGAGGTATATACAGCGGGATAGTTATGGTGTTCCTGCCCACACTCTCTACTTTTGCAATATCAGAATTGCTCACTCACAATAAGATAACACTTTTTGGTAGTCTTATTCAACGCTGTTTCGGCGAAGGAGGAATACTGATGTGGAACTATGGTGCAGCACTCTCAATGATAATGTTTGTAGTAGTCTTTCTGCTTGAACATTTCAGTCATGATGAAGAATAGAAGTTAGACCACTTCGTTGTTGGAAGTTAGATGTTAGAAAAATATAGAGAAATAGACAAATGAAAAACAATAAATTTGGTTGGATATATGTCTGGTCGTTGATGTTGATAATGTACCTGCCATTATTTCTGATATTTTTAAGCAGTTTTACAACAAGTAAGGTTCTTGGCAGTTGGACGGGCTTCTCGCTTGATTTATACAAGAACCTGCTGACCGGTGCAGCTCCGGCGAATCTGTATAGTGCCATTTGGATAACGGTGGCTCTTGCGGTAGGTGCTTCGTTTTTGTCAACGGTGATAGCCCTTGTAGGCCTTGTCGGTTTTTGGTTTATCCCTTCCGCGCAAGGCAAGTTTTGGCGCAGTACATCCGACAAACTGTTGCAGGTTCCACTTGTTACACCCGATATCCTTTTAGGTGTAATGCTCTTTCTGCTTTTTGTAACAGCCAATATACCACGCAGTTTCACTACTCTTATGATATCTCATGTGTTGCTCACACTGCCTTTTGCGGTGTTGAATATCCGTCCTGCGCTGCAGCACTTTGACAGACATATATACGAGGCGGCACTTGATTTGGGCGCAACACCCGTTCAGGCTTTTTTCCGTGTAGTGTTGCCTGATTTGTGGAGTGGTATTGTATCAGGTTTCATACTTGCACTTACGATTTCTATTGACGATTTCGGTGTGGCTTTCTTTACAAGAGGCTCTGACGGTATAGAGACCTTGAGTACTTTTATTTACGCAGATGCCCGTCGTGGTGGTTTGACTCCTGAACTCAGACCCCTTTTCGCACTTATATTGGTAGTGCTGTTAATTGTTTTAGTGGTTCGTGAGCATAAGTTAAGGAATACTAACAAATAATCTTTTTGTACCATGGCAGAGAAAACTCGAGCAGACGAACAGACGCCGATGATGAAGCAGTTTCGTACAATCAAAGAGACATATCCTGATGCGATATTGCTTTTTCGTTGTGGCGATTTCTACGAGACATATCAAGAAGATGCTGTTGAGGCTGCGAAGATACTGAACATAACGCTGACAAGGCGTTCGAGCGTTGCCGGTAATGTTGCGGCAAGTATTGAGATGGCGGGCTTTCCCTTCCATGCTTTGGATACTTATCTGCCAAAACTTGTAAGAAGCGGTAAGCGAGTGGCAATTTGCGACCAGTTAGAGGACCCGAAACTGACGAAAAAATTAGTCAAACGCGGTGTTACAGAGTTGGTTACACCTTCACTCTCATACAGCGATGCAGGATTGGCAAGTAAGGAAAATAATTATCTTGCGGCTGTGCATTTCGACGAGAAAAACCGATTAGGCATAGCACTTTTGGACCTTTCAACCGGTGAGTTTATCGCCACAGATGCTCCTGTTGAGACGATTAAGACAATCATAGCCAATCGTGCCCCGAAAGAAGTCTTGTACTGCCGGCAGAAGAGGAATGTCTTTAAAGAAATATGGGGTACTTCAAGACTTTATACTTACGAACTTGACGATTGGGTTTTTACACCACAGTCGGCAACCGAAAGACTGCTCAGGCAGTTTAATGTGCAGTCAATAAAAGGTCTGGGTGTTGGCAGTATTCCGCTTGGCACTGTTGCCGCCGGGGCAATACTCCATTATTTGGACATAACCCAACATACGCAAACGGGTAATATACAGCACTTAAGCCGTATTGAGACAGATGCTTTTGTATGGCTTGACCCGTTCACTTTGAGAAACCTTGAGATAACTGTTCGTACTCATCCTGAGGCAAAGACCTTGCTTGATGTTATGGATCAGACTCTTACTTCTATGGGTGGGCGTATGATGCGTCATTGGCTCACTTCGCCATTAAAATCGGTAGAAAGCATAACGGAGCGTCAGAGTGTTGTTACCTTTATGTTTCGCCACCCACAGGAGCGAGAAACTATTCAGCAGTGTCTCTCCGGCATGGGCGATTTAGAGCGATTGACATCTAAAATAGCAAGCGGACGGGCTATGCCACGGCATTTGGTTGAGATATTAGGCATTTTGCAACAGATACCTACACTTAGGAAACTGATGTGGGAAAGCGATAATGAATATCTGAAAAAACTATGCGATAAACTTAACCCTTGCATTGAAGAGCGTAATCTTATTGACAGGATAATAGAGAAGACAGGACTTTCATTGCAGGCAAAAAAAGGTTTTATACGATCGGGTGTCAGCGAAGAGCTTGACGAGTTAAGAAACATATCAGAAAACGCAAAAGAGTATCTGCAAAGCATTGTAGATAGGGAAATTCAGCGCACAGGAATAAATTCGCTTAAGATAGGGTTTAACAATGTGTTTGGCTATTATCTTGAAGTGAGAAACACTTTCAAGTCGCAGGTGCCACACGAGTGGATTCGTAAGCAGACGCTTGTCAACTGTGAGCGATACATAACAGAGGAGTTGAAAGAACTTGAGGAAAAGATTCTCAGTAGCAACGAAAAGCAGGAGATAATAGAAAACCGTATATATCAGCAGTTGCTTGAACGCCTTCTGCCTATAGCCCAAGAGTTGAACACCGATGCAAACATTCTTGCAACGCTTGACTGTCTGCTGAGTTTTACAATAGTTGCAGAGCAAAACAAATATGTATGTCCCGAAGTTAATGACTCACTAAAAATAAGTATAACCGCGGGCAGACACCCTGTTATTGAAAAACAACTGCCTTTTGGCGAGAAGTATGTGTCCAACAGTATTGAACTTGACAACGACAGTCAGCAGATTATCATCCTGACAGGACCTAACATGGCGGGTAAATCTGCTCTTTTGAGGCAAACGGCACTGATTGTTCTTTTGGCTCAGACGGGCTCGTTTGTGCCGGCTGAGAGTGCAAGCATTGGTGTGGTGGATAGGATATTCACCCGTGTCGGTGCAAGCGATAATCTCTCACTTGGCGAGAGTACATTTATGGTTGAGATGCAAGAGGCTTCTGCCATACTTAATAATCTGTCAGATAGGTCGCTTGTGCTATTCGATGAACTCGGACGCGGCACTTCAACCTACGACGGCATAAGTATCGCTTGGGCAATAGTAGAATACATACACGAAAATCCCTGCCATGCCAAAACGCTTTTTGCCACTCATTACCACGAACTTAATGAGATGGAGAAAACCTTTAAGCGTATTCGCAACTATAATGTGTCGGTCAAAGAGGTTAATCATAAGGTTATTTTCCTACGCAAACTGCAAAGAGGTGGTTCAGAACATAGTTTTGGTATCAATGTTGCCAAACTTGCAGGTATGCCCCCTACTATTACTAAACGAGCCGAACATATCCTTAAGGATTTGGAAGAGGCTAACCGTCAGGGTGATAAAGGCAAACCTATTGAGAAAATAGGTAAAGGAATGGAGGGCTATCAGTTAAGCATATTCAGTTTGGATGACCCTGTACTTGAGGATATTCGGGACAGGCTCAAGAAAATAGATACCGACAACCTGACACCTTTGCAGGCTCTTACGACATTGACGGAGATAAAATCACTTGTCGGAAAGTAGTTTCTGGTAGTGTCTGCATGCCTGTTTTATTCCACATTTTTCGCATTTTGGACTGCGGGCAGTGCAAACATATCTGCCGTGCAACAAAAGCCAATGATGTGCTTTAGGAATGAGGTTTTCCGGAATATATTTTACCAATTGTTTTTCTGTCTGAAGCGGATTTTTAGAGTTGGTTGTCAGTCCGATACGCTCCGACACACGAAAGATATGTGTATCTACTGCCATCGTCGGTAGCCCGAACTGAACGGCACATACTACATTTGCGGTTTTTCTACCGACACCGGCAAGCGTTTGCAAATCTTCTATATTGTCAGGTACTTCTCCGTTAAAGACTTCAACCAATCTTTTAGACATCTGTTTGAGATGCAGGGCTTTGCTGTTAGGGTAAGAGACAGATTTTATATATGAAAAGATTTCTTCTACGCTTGCTTGCGACATTTCTTTGGCAGTAGGGTATGCTTCGAACAAAGCGGGTGTTACCTGATTAACGCGTTTGTCGGTGCATTGGGCGGAAAGCATCACTGCCACAAGCAGTTGAAAAGCATTTTGAAAAACAAGTTCGCTTTCTGCTATGGGCATGTTCTGCTCAAACCAATTCAGACAATATGCAAAGCGTTGTTTGGTAGTCATTTGGTTCGTGGGACTTGTCAGAATGGATCGATAGGCACCATAAAAGGATCAACAAACACGACATTTCCCTTGTGGTCGCCGGTAACGAGCATCTGGTGGTCGCGTCGTTTCTGCGCAATAAGGCGTTTATGAACAAGCTGCATCCCGATACGCATCTTTTCGTCAAATTCTTCGTTGGTCATAGTTGCTGATTTATTTTATTCCACATTTCTTTGTTTTCTATTATTAGTTTGCCGTTTTTCTTTGCTATAGGTACTGTTGGTGAGTAAGTATTGTTGTATATAGCAAATGTAATCAATATTTGCTAAAAAAGCAAATTTTAGGAATTATTCGTCAAAAACATCGGAAAAGAATGCATCTATTTCTCGTCGCTCTTTTTTAGTTGGTCTGCCTGTTCCGCGTTCGCGTCCCATCTGCTGGGCAAACCGCGCCATCTCAAACAGTTCGAGTTGGTCGGGTGTGGTGAGGTCTTGCATATATTCGGGCACAAGTTTTGCCCCAAGGCGGTTTTCGGAGAGTTGCAACACTTTGTAGGTAAAGACAATACCGTGTCGGCGTACGGTGAATACATCTCCTGTGTTCAGTGTTCGCGATGCTTTGAGTGTCGTGCCACCCATTTGTATCTGTCCTTTTGCGCAAGCATCTGCCGCCATGGAGCGGGTCTTGAAAAGTCGCATTGCAAACAAGTATTTATCAACTCTTACCGGCATTTTATTTCAGTATAAGTTCGTCGTTTTCAGCGTCTAAGGTGATATTTTTCTTCGGGTTTTCCGCCAGCATGTGCTCGGTTAGCCGGTCTTCCACTTCGCTTGATATAGTACGCTTCAGTGGTCGTGCGCCGTATTGAACATCGTAGCCTTTCTTGAGCAGAACTTCTTTGGCTTGGTCGGTAAGGGTAAGCGTGTAGCCTAAGTCTTGAAGTCGTTTTTGCAGTTTGCCTATTTCCAAATCCAGAATCTTGAGCATAGAGTCTTTGTCCAACTGGTGGAAGGACACTATCTTGTCGATACGGTTCAGGAACTCCGGCGAGAAGGTTTTGTTAAGAGCCTTGCGCAGTACGCTTTCTGCAGCTTTGTCAGAAATAAAGTCTCCCTGTTCAAAACCTATCCCGCGTCCAAAGTCTTTGAGTTGTCGCGAACCCACGTTGCTTGTCATTATGATGACCGTGTTCTTAAAGTCGGTAGCCCTGCCTTGTTGGTCGGTGAGGCGACCTTCGTCGAGCAACTGTAACAAGATATTGAACACATCGGGGTGGGCTTTCTCTATCTCATCGAAAAGAACAATGCTGTATGGTTTGCGGCGGACAGCCTCTGTCAGTTTGCCTGCATTTTCATAACCCACATATCCCGGAGGCGCTCCTACAAGCAGTGAGACGCTAAACTTCTCCATATACTCTGACATGTCGAAGCGTATGAGAGCATCCTTTGAGCCGAACATCTCTTCTGCCAGACACTGTGCAAGATAGGTCTTACCCACACCTGTCGGACCAAGGAAAAGGAAAGTGCCTATAGGTCGGTTAGGGTCTTTCAGTCCCACACGACTTCGCTGAATACTCTGAACAACGGCTTTGACGGCTTCTGCCTGACCTATGACTCGTTCTTTCAGTATAGTGTCAAGTTGGCGGAGTCGTATGTTCTCTTCTTTGGCGATGCGCTCAACCGGCACGCCTGACATAGTAGAGATGACATGTGCCACATCTTCAGTGGTTATTGTCTCGGCTGAATTGGCGCGTTGTTCTTCCCATTGCTTGAGTTCTAATTTGAGTCTGCCTGTCAGCGCACGCTCTCGGTCTCGGAGCGGACTTGCCACTTCGTATTGCTCGCTTTTAATGACCTCTTGCAGATTGAGGTGTATGTCTTTTATTTGTTGCTCGAGTGCTTGTATGTTCTCCGGCAGTTTGGGCGTATAGACATGCAGTCGTGCTCCTACTTCGTCCATAGCATCGATGGCTTTGTCGGGGAACTGCCGCTCAGTGAGATAGCGGTCGGCAAGACGCACGCAGGCTTCCAAAACCTCTTTTGTGTAGCGTACATGGTGGTATGCTTCGTAGTGTGGAGCAAGTTGCTGTAAGATAGCAAGTGTCTCGTCGGTAGTAGTCGGAACGACCATAACACTTTGAAAACGACGGTCTAATGCTCCGTCTTTTTCAATGCTCTGGCGATATTCGTTGATGGTAGTAGCACCGATGCATTGCAACTCTCCTCGTGCGAGGGCGGGCTTGAGCATGTTGGCAGCGTCAAGTTGTCCGGCTTGGTTTCCGGCACCGATGATAGTATGTATCTCGTCGATGAACAAAATGATGTTTTTGTTCTTTTTGAGTTCGGAGATGATGGCTTTCATCCTTTCTTCGAATTGTCCGCGATATTTAGTGCCTGCAACAAGGCTGCCCACATCAAGTGTCAGAATACGCTTGTTGAACAACACGGGTGCAATATCTTTGTTGGCGATACGGGTAGCAAGTCCTTCAACGATAGCCGATTTGCCCACGCCGGGTTCGCCTATAAGTATAGGGTTGTTCTTCTTGCGTCTGGCAAGTATTTGTACAACTCGTTCTATCTCTTTCTGTCGCCCTACAACGGGGTCAAGTGTGCCTTGTGTTGCTTTGGCAGTAAGGTCGGTACAGAAGGCATCAAGCGCACTTTGCTTGCCGTCTTTCTTTTGAGTGGTTGTAGCACTGTTGCTGTTTCCGTCTTTATCTATTTCGTCTTCGTCGGAAGTGAAGCCATTGCTTGCTGTAGGTTGAGTGCCGTCGTGCTTATAGAAGGTTTGCATATCGTTGTACGAAACGGCGAACTTGTCGCGAAGCAGGGTGCAGGCATCGCTGTTGTTCTCACGCAGAATGGCAAGCAGAAGATGCTGTGTATCAGCGTTTGTGTCGTGAAAATGAAGTGCTTCCAAATCAATAAAACGAAGTACACGTTCTGTCTGACGGTCGTTTTGTATTTGCGTTGTAGCGACAAAAGTGTTTTTGCGGTTTCTGTCTTCGATGGTGCGTTTGATGGCATCCAAATCAACTCCTTTTTGCAGGAGCAGTTGGCATGCTTTGTTTTCTCTGTCGCGCAAAAGGGCAAGAAGAAGGTGGTCGGGCGTTAGAAGTCCGTTGCCTAATCTTGAAGCCTCATTACGACTGTATTGAAGAACAGAATGTAGTTTGGTAGTGTAGTTCATATTGCTTATAAATAGTTATTTCTTTATCGGTTAAAATGCCAAGCTAAGCCGGCTCTTATGACCGGCGGATTGAGCGGATAGTTGGGCATTGTATAGTAGTCTTTGTTCTTCATAAAATAGTAATTGAAGTGTGTAAAGTTTATGAAGAACTTTAGTTTTATCAGTTTTGGGTAGAAGTTAGCATATACACCTAAAATAGGATAGTTGCCCACTTTCTTTGTATCTTGCACGCAGAATTGCCCCGTTGCAGGGTTGAGAAGCGGTGCGTAATAGGCAGTGTTGTAGCGCATATCCACACCTATCTGTGCGTCTAATGCCTTGAACCAGCGACCATGGTAATACCAGTTGGCATAGATGCTTATTTGAGGTAAGGGTAGGGTTGATGAAGATGACAGTTGCCAGACTATGTTGTTGTCGAAATTGAAGTATTTGGTGCGTATGTTGGCTGTTGCATCAACCGACACAACTTGCACATTTCCGGTGTTCTGTACGGGCAGACCGTCCTCTGCAAAATAGATATTGTGGGTTATGTTTTCAAACCCCACTTTGGCTTTAAGTTGCACATATTTTGTAGGATAGGCTATGCTTCCACCTACATAAAAACGGAAAACCTTGCCAAAACTATTGTCCCAACAAAAGTGATTTGAGCGGTAGTGTTGCAAGAAATAGTTAGGTTTCTCGTTTTTGACATACGCATTGGCAGTAATGGTCAGTGTGTCATTTTTTATCGGTATAAAGCCGTTCAGGTGTCCATTTACTTGAAACTCACCGATTTTATACCCCAACAGACAGACATCACCGTTAAAGCCGTAGCGAATGTATTTGCCTCTGTTTTTATAGAGCGAACCGCCAATCCAAGTGTTGTTGGTCCAGCGATAAACGGTGTTGGTGTCGGTGATGTTGCGATACTCATTGACGCTAAGGTCAGCCGGACTGAAGTTTATCACAGAGTCGGCAAAAAGCGGGTCTTTCTGCGGACCGGAACTTGTAAGACGCTGACATTCGTTGGTGGCATAGACGGTAGCACCAAAATGCAACCATTTGTTAAACTCTTCTTCGAAAGTAACTGAAAGTGTGTTTCTTATAGTTAGTACGACAGCCGTATCGTTGGTCGTTGACTGGTTGAAATAATTATTTTCGTAGAAGTTTTGGTTTGCTGTTTTTTCGCGATAGCGTTTTGATGCATTGTTTATGTTCAGCGTATGCCGGAAGGTCGTAACGGGAATGTAATCAATCGTTACGGAGTCTTCATTGACACGCCTTTCACGCTCAACGCAAAGGCTGTAATGGTGAGTCCAAAAACCGGCCACATACTTGAAACCTGACATTGCATTCAGATTTACGGGAATATCGTCAGCCGAAAGTCTGCCTTCGTCAATATCATCGGTAGTTTTGATACCGCCGTTTTCAAAATTGGACAGTGTTGATAGCATCACAGAGCCGAAACAAGAATAGTGTCGCCCGTTATATGCCCCATATATAGAGCCTTTGAAGTTCTTGCCCGATTGGTTTTGATAATGCCCAACTGAATGGTTATAGTCAATAGACATACTCAGATTGAAGTTCTTTTTCAAGTTTCCTGTAAAGAAAAACTCTATAGTGTTTTCTTCGTGATAGGTTGTAAAACCTCGATAGTAACCTATTGAACTATAAGGTGTTGTAGTATGGCAATAGCGTATGTCCTGTGGGGTTAGTATGTATGGTTGGTAGGCATTAGCAAAAAGGAAATCGACCTTGTTTTGGCGGTTGAAATAAATAGCCGACTGAAGTGGTGAAACAAGGTTGGCATTATAAGTGTTGTTGATGCTGTAGTTATCGTTGATTGTTTGCAGGGGAAAATTCAGGTATGATGTGTCAATTTGGCAGGAATCGGGCATAGCAATGTCAGTTTTGAACTGCCAACTGCGTATTTTTGTTGGCACAAAACTTTTGCGTGAAGCCCCGATAGCGCTACTATTACCTATCATCAACAGACCAACCATTATTATCACTATGTTGCGGAAAATGTGCATTAAGCGCAAAGTTACAAAAAAAATGCCAAATATGAAAATTTATGTTGTATTTATGTGATATATTGACATTTTATGTCTTATTCTTCTGTTTTTACCAATTTGTACAGTTTATCTCCTCGGTGAAGTGTCTGACTTGTTTTGAGTGAGCATACTTGTCCTTTTTCGGCTTTTTGTGCAGGTTTTTCATCGACTCGCAATCCTTCGGCTGTTTGTTCGTAAGCACCCGTTGTCTCGCCCGTTACGAGCAGTTCATCGCCTTCCTCAAAAAAAGCGGACTCAACTGTAAATTCAGCCACACTTACTTGCTTGAAGAAGTTGGTACATCTGCCGACATACACTTTTGTTCGTGTAGCGCGACTGCCGTATGAATGTGTCCATTCGCCTAAACGCTGACCTAAATAGTAGCCTTCCCAGAAACCGCGATTGAAAACTCTTTTGAGGCGTTCGTCCCAGAGGTGAATTTTGTTTTCTATAATGTCGTCGTTTTCATAATCACCATTTAGGTATGCCTCGACAGCCTCTTTGTAGCAACCAACAACTGTGCTTACATATTCAGCCCCGCGAGCCCTACCTTCAATCTTCAGTACAGATACTCCGGCATCTAAAATCTTGTTCAGGAAATGTATGGTTTTCAGGTCTTTGGGTGACATTAGGTATTGGTTATCAACATCTATCTGTAAGTCTGTTTCCTTGTCAGAGAGTGTATATGCATGTCGGCAAACCTGTGCGCATGCCCCACGATTGGCGGACATATTGTAGTTGTGCAGACTCATATAGCACTTGCCACTTACTGCCATACATAGTGCCCCATGGCAGAACATCTCCAAGCGCATCTGTTCGCCGTTTCTGCCACATATATTTTTGCTTTCAATATCTCTGCTTATACTTTTTACTTGTTCTAAATTCAGTTCGCGGGCAAGTACTGCCACATCGGCAAACTGCGAGTAAAACTCAAGGGCTTCTGTATTGGCGATGTTGAGTTGTGTTGACAAGTGTACGGGCATTCCCACTTTGTTGGCATACCGCATAACGCTTATGTCTGACGCTATGATGGCTGTAACACCGGCAGATTTTGCATTATCTACAATTTCTTTCATCAATGGCTGATCTTCAGGATACATAACCGTGTTAAGTGTAAGATAAGTACTTACGCCTTTTTCTCTACACATTTGCGCTATGGTGTGCATATCTTTTGTGGTGAAATTCGCTGAAGAGCGGGCACGCATATTTAGATGTTCAATACCAAAATATACAGAGTCAGCACCTGCATTGAGTGCTGCCGATAGGCTTTCCCAAGAACCTACGGGAGCCATAATCTCGATTTTCCTGTTTGTCATTGTTTGTGAAATTTTCCTACAAAGTTACGATATTTTTTTTAATTTTTTGTAATTAGTTCTATTTTTTGTAACTTTGTAGGGAAGTTTTGCTTTATTTTTATGAATTTAATCAAAGAAACAACGAATTGTATCTTTTAAGCGATAAAGGCGTGAGGCTGTCGCTTAAGCAATGGCTATTGTCGTTCGGTGAGAAAAGAGTGTTTGCTTTCGACGGAAAGATGGGTGCGGGTAAAACCACTTTCATTCGGCAACTGTGTGAAGAGCTTGGTGTTCAGGATGTTGTCAATAGTCCTACCTTTGCTATTGTCAATGTTTATAAAGATGCTTGTGGTGAAGATATTTATCACTTCGACTGCTACCGACTTAAAAACCCATACGAGGCGATCGATTTTGGTGCAGAAGAGTATTTGTATTCAGGCTGTTATTGCTTTATAGAGTGGCCTGATATAATAAGTGATTTATTGCCTGACGATACGGTTTGGGTCAGTATATCGGTTGATGAACAAGGAAAAAGAGAATTGACAGTCGGTGATTAAAAGACTTGTACTTATATTGGCTTGCTTGTTTGCAGTGCTTAGCGGTTTTTCGGTTGAGCACGAGTATGTGTTGTCGTTGCAATATGGCGGTGTGGCACTTGAGGACGAATATCTCAGTCCGATGCGCTACAAAGGCTGGTCGGTAGGCTTTCGCAACGAATGGTGGCAGAAGTTTCGCAGACATCCTGAATGGCAACATACGGGAAAGGTGTATCTTGGTTTTTCAAGAACTCACAACCAAACATACTACAACTCTATTGATGCTCTGCAAGTTCGTGGCGGTTGGGGTGCTTATCGTCGGTTTGATAACTTATGGAAAGGTTTGTCGATAAGTGTCGGTCCGGCTCTTTATGCAGACATGTTGGTCAAATACATAGGCTCTTATGTCAATAAACCTGTATCAATGGACTTGGCAGCGTCAGTTGGTCTGCATACCGTTCTGCAATACAGTTTTAAGTTAAAGAAAGTTGATATTTCTTTGAGATACGAACTGTGTTATGGCTTTTTAGGCTTTGGTTTTGCTCAGGACTATTGGGAGAGTTATTACGAACTTCTGAAAGGTGTTGGTCATGATGTTCGTTTTCTTGCGCCTTGGCATTATGCCGGACTGCAACATCAGTTCAGTATTGACATTCGTTGTCGGAAGACGGCATGGCGAGTTGGTGTGGAACACTATTTCGTGCATACACGAAGAAGGCAAATGACCTACGAAACAGAGCAGGTCAGACTGACCATTGCAACAATAATAAAATATAAACTTCTATCGCCGAGAGAATGAAAAATGCAGTGAAAATACTTGTTTTATTCCCTTTGACTGTGCTTCTATTGGGTTGTATGCGCGACCTGGATATATCTAAGGACAATACCCCATTGGGCAATTTTCAGGTTTTGTGGCAGACGCTTGACGAGAAATACTGTTTTTTTGACGAGAAAAAAGTAGATTGGGACTCTGTCTATCAGGTATATAAACCGAAAGTTGAGGCTATAAACAACGACGATGAAAGAACATTGTTCTCCGTTTTTGCTGATATGTTGAACACCTTAAACGATGGACATGTGAACCTTTATACTCCATTTGATGTGTCGTCTTGCACTTCTTGGTATGATGCTTATCCGCTGATTTACAATAGTAGCGTTTTGTTTTCCGACAAGTATCTTGCTAATTATCAGACTGCCGGTGGTATGTACTATGCAATGCTTAAAGCCGACTCTGTAGGACTTATGCGTTTAGGCAGTTTCTCTTCGTCGGTCTCTGCGCTGAATATGTATTATGTCTTTACTTTTTTCAAGGACTGCAAAGCACTTATATTGGATGTACGGCATAATGGGGGTGGCGATTTAGAGATTGCATACAGGCTTGCAAGTTTCTTTTTTGACGAGAAGAAAACCGTAGGTTATCAGCAACATAAGAATGGTAAGGGACACGGCGATTTTTCTAAGTATCAGCCCATAGAACTTGAACCGTCGAAACTGAAGTGGTTAAGACCTATAGTCGTTCTGACTGACAGATATTCTTATTCTGCTACCAACAGTTTTGTAAATGCGATGCGTTATGCACCTAATTGTTTGGTTATAGGTCAAAAAACAGGTGGTGGTGGCGGAATGCCATTGAGTTATGAGTTGCCCAACGGCTGGATGTTGCGTTTCTCAAGTGTGAGAATGACAAATGCCGGTTATCAGTCGATAGAAGATGGTGTAGAACCGCATTTGCCTGTAGAAAAACGAAGTAATACTGAAGATCTGTGTGTAGAAATGGCATTGGAGATAATCAGGAAAGCGTATGAAAACGCCGGCAAGTAACAATAATTTGTACAAAACGAAAAAAATATGTAACTTTGCGTTTGTAAATTTGTAATTCTCAAATATAGCGATGATAAAAGCGGAAAACATACAAAAAAGTTTTGGTCAGTTGCAGGTATTGAAGGGCATTGACCTTAAGATTGAAGTCGGCGAGATGGTGGCTATCGTAGGCAAAAGCGGTGCAGGAAAGACTACTCTTTTGCAGATTTTAGGCACATTGGACAAACCTACGGCAGGTAGTGTCAGATATGGCGATACAGATGTGTTTTCGCTTACAAACAACGAGTTAGCCGATTTCAGGAATAAAAAGATTGGTTTCGTCTTTCAGTTTCACCAACTCTTGCCTGAGTTTACAGCGGTTGAGAATGTTATGTTGCCTGCTCTTATTGCAGGTCAAAGCA
>JAFVAX010000023.1 GCA_017480285.1 Paludibacteraceae bacterium
CTTTGTCCAACCGGTGAAAGTATAACCATTGTTTTTAGTAGCGGTTATAGTTGTAGTACTAAATTGCGTAACGGTAGCCGTACCACCTGACGGAGCGATAATAGAACCCGCACCCGATGGACTTACATTGACTGTGAGGGTATATGATGTTGGCGGATATTCCGACCATGAACCTGAGTTGTAGTAATAAACGTTATTCTTCTTCTCGTATGAGTTCGTCGGAATATAAAGCGGTGTGGATGCACTGAACGACTTATATGCGCCACGCACAGTACCCTCCGTTCCGTCCCAGAAGTTGCCGTAGTTGCTTTGACTTGCATTCAAGAAACATACATACGAGGGCACTGTACCTAAATAAGTATATGAATATATAGTGCTTGACCCCGCCACTAATGACATCTGCAGACATTCTGCATAACAACCTTTGTTACTTTGAGAACCAGAACCATTGCTCTCATAATAGTTTTGCGAATAAAGATATAGATATACCTTACTCCAATTTGTTATGCTGTTGTCAAAATAAATAGTGGTTTTATTCTGCACCGTGACAGACTTACTTGCTTGTGTAGATGTGTATGCTGTACCATTTCCTACCTTAACTGTTATAGTGATGTAAATGGTTTTCGTACCTGCTGTTGCCCACGAAGTGGTGTATGTATTAGACGATGTGGCTTGCACTGCTGTGCCACCGCTTGTTGTTTTGAAGTTGTAGGTAATGGTTGCGCCAGAACCGACATTGCTTGCTGTCGCTGTAAAGGTTACATCATCGCCCGTACCGATATTACTTGTCGGACTTGCTGTAAGCGACACGGTTGGCGTACGCATCGACAGCGTATAGTTGGTAGCAGTATTTGCTGTACTAACTTTGGCAACAATATATGTTGTTGCTGCATGAGCATTTGGGGTATATTCAAACGTAGCAACACCGCTTGAGTTAGTAGTGGCGGTGCCAAGTGTCGCACTTTCTGTGGTTGAAGTAGAAGAAGTGGTTTTATAGAAAGTAACTGTTGAACCTGTTGCCACATTTGCACAATTGGCGGTTAGAGTAACCGATTCACCAAGATTGATGGTGCTACTTGTAGAAGAGAAACTAATAGTTGGAGTCGGGGCGCTTACGGTAACTGACAAATCTTTTGTATAAGATACTTCTGAACCGCCTGTAACTGTTACATAAACAGTCGCTCTCACGGTGTAAGTGCCGGCAGAAGCCCAACTCTTAGTGGCTGAGTTTGTTGTACCTTTGGCTAAAATAGTGGTGCTTGATGTAACATCTTCTATTTTATATTTTATAGTAGCATTGGTGGTTGTTATATTACTATATCCTACAGTGAGAGTTGTATTAGCATTGGCAGTAACAGGATTATTGCTTGCGGTGAGTGTAGCAGCAGGAGCGTTCATCGAAAGAGTGTAGTTCGTTGAAGTGCGTGTAGGTGTCGAACCGACCTTTGCACCTATATATGTGGTGGCAGTGCGAGTGGTAGGTATATATGTGTATGTTGCTACTCCACTACTATTTGTAGTACTGGTGCCAAGTACTGAAGATTCTGTGGTTGAAGAAGTGGAAGTCGTTTTATAGAAAGTAACGGTCGAACCGGTTTCCACATTAGCACAATTGGCAGTCAATATTACTGACCCACCAAGATTGATGGTGCTTGAAGTACTACTAAAAACAATAGATGGATCGGAATTATATGTTGACCAACTTCCAGAATTATAATAATATACATTGTTTTTAGTTTCGTATGTAGAGGTAGGTGTATACAGAGTTTTTGTGTTATCTGTAAATTGTTTATAGGCACCTCTTACCGTACCAGCAGTGCCGTTCCAGAAATTACCATAATTACTTTGGCTCGCATTTAAGAAACAAACATACGCTGGTTCGTTTCCTGTATATTCATATTTATAAATTTTGCTTGAACCCGTTACTAATGACATTTGCAAACATTCTGCATAGCAACCTTTGCTACTTTGAGAACCGGAACCATTGCTTTCATAATAGTTTTGCGAATAAAGGTATAAATACACACTGCTCCAATTTGTTGTTGAGTTGTCAAAATAGAAAGTGGTAGTTGAATTTATTGTTACTGATGTCGTGGCGGTATAACTACTACCACCTGAGACTGCCATTGTCACTCGCACAGTCTTGGTACCGGGGGTTGACCAACTATGTGTACAAGTATTGGTGGAACTTGCCACCTGAATTGTGGAAGCACCACTCGTTATATCTTCGAATTGGTAAGTAACAGTCTTATTGTTAATGTTTAAACCTGTTGCGGTAAATGTTATATTTTCGCCCGTACCGGCTGAAGTAGGGCTCGCAGAGAGACTGACAGAGGGAGTTGCCGGCGGGGTATAGGTTGTGCCTGTAGTACCGGAAGTACCGAACTTCAGATTATTGGCAGTTACGGTTATATCATTCGAGTTTAGTTTGTTATTTGACTGATCTCTGAATATACAATTGAAGGATGATGTGGTTGATACATCAAAATACCAGACATTGGTAGTGCCCGGCACTTGGGTCATGTTGCGTTTTTGGTCCCAACTTGTTGAGTTGTCGCTTGACACACTTGAGTTCCAGATGTAGATGTTCGGTTGTGTCGTAGTTTCCCCGAAATACACTCTCCATGCCCAAGTCTGTCCCGTACCGAGCAAAAGTAGCGCAAGCATGGCGCACAGGTATCGCAACGGCTTTACTATACGGATACTATACCCATACCAAAGGGATAGCATATTTTCCATTAAAGATTTGAGGTTAAAAGTTTTCATAGTATATATGAATTTTGATGTTTTCGTTATTATATTCTTCTTTTAGATTCCGACCTTCGTCGGAATGAGGGATTCTTTCGTCGGAATGAGGTGTTCTTTCGTCGGAATGAGGTGTTCTTTCATCGGAATGAGGTGTTCTTTCATCGGAATGAGGTGTTCTTTTAATAATGTAAAAAGCGGTAATCCGCTGTATATTGGATTACCGCTTTGGTTTTATAAAAAGATGTAGTTTTATAAAAAGATGTAGTTTTATAAAAAGATGTAGTTTTATAAAAAGATGTAGTTTTATAAAAAGATATAATTTTATAAAAACTGAATGTTCAGAACTATTACACAAAAATACTTATTGTTGCGTATCATTCAAACTTAAATTCCTTGATTGCTACCTCTAATGCTTTTTCGTTGTAATGGCTTGCGTACTGTCTGAGGTTTATCAATCAAAGTAAACACACCAAGCGAAAGAATATAATCCATCGTTGTCCTTGCCAAACGATTTTTGGGATTGTAACTAAGAGTTATTGTCATGATAATGTGATTTTTTTTGCAAAATTAAAACTTTTTTCTTAACTCTGCAAATTTTTCGCACAAATAACACTCTAAGTGCTCTTTATTGCGGTAATCCAATATGTCAAATATCGCGCTTGAACTGAAGTTCAAAGTCTATTCCTCATTCCGTGTTGGTATTCCTCATTCCGTGCTTGACACGGAATCTCTTTTAGATCCTGAATCAAGTTGCTTCGCATCGTAAACGTGCAGGATGAGGCTTACGCTTCACAGCCGTTTAGGCTGCTGCTTTATTTTTGCTAAATGTTCTTACAACTATTAGGGTCAAAGCAAACAACAGCAAACACCAACTGCTGCCGATTGGTGAGAATGGGTTTTTCTCGGGGTCGCCTGCGTTGCCACCGGTGCCTTCGCCGTTGCCCCCCCAATCGTCGTCATCGTCGTTGTCCATGCCGTTGGCTTTTCTTGGACCGCGGGCTGATGGTGTCTCGTTGGTGAAAGGCGAGTATATATAACTGCTCATCTGACTGCTTCGTTTGCTTATAGGTGCAACACCTGCACCGAAACTATGTGCAGCGGGTGAGCCGGACAAAGTCTGTGTTGAGAGCAGGGTGGGTTGTGTCGTAGAAGAATAGAAAGAATACTTCGAGGCTGAGTTGTACCTCTTGTTTGATAGAAGCGCATCGCTTGATATGTATGACTGAGAGAAGGTACATACATGAACGCATAAAAACAATAAAATGAACAACTTAAATTTCATCGGATAGTATAGTGTTTTTCGGTATTATTAACCCTTTTTTGGGGGTGTGAAAATAAATGAACCTTTATTTACCGCACCCTATAAGGTCTAAAAAGTTGTTGCAAATATATAAAAAAAAATATCAATTTGCAAGATTTTTTGTAAAAAAAGTTGTAATTTTTGCAAAAAAACAGTCAGAAATCCTACTAAACTTATGAAAAACACCTTTATAGCTAACAAATCAAAAAAAATGTTTTATAACATAAAATAACACAAAAATGCTGCGGTAAATAAAGGTTCATTTATTTCCCTCACCTATTTTTTTGCTATTTTGAAATACGTGATAATCAACAAAGTGTATTAAAAAATAGGCAAACTTTTTTCTGCATAATTTGTGTAATCAGCTTGAGTGTTATAAAAAAAGCGGTAATCCGCTATTGTCGGACTACCGCTATAGATTTTATGTGATAAAATGGTTAGTTCAATCCTAAGTTCTTTATAATTTGTCTTAATAACTTATCGCTTACATTTTCCATTTCAGATTTATCGTAAATATAAAGGAAAGCAATAGTCATATTGTTAGTATCCACATCAATGTTAAGAGTAATAACTCTTGCTGACCTTCGTCAGAATGAGGATTTACAATTTTTTTTTTCTGCGCGATTAGCGTGAATGGCTGTGTAAAATACTATAAATCAGCGAAATGAAAAAAGTGATAAAAAATTGCAAAAAGATTTGCAAAGTTGAAAAATTTTATATATTTTAGCAGAAATAGCTTTTTTATGCAACCTATCGGCTCAAAATGCCGATAAAACCTAAATTTGGTATTTTTTCAATCTGCCAAACAAGACGTTTTGCGACTGAAAATTCAGAGAGAGTTATCAACAAGTTATTAACAATCGTTGATTTTCAGGGAGTTATAACGATGGTTTTTATAAATTTAATTAGAAATAATTATAAATCAGCATGTTAAAATTTTTATAATCAAATGGTGTTTGCCATACCTTAAATCAGACAAATTAAGTGAAAAGAGGAATTATTATTTAAGCCTGAGGTAACTGATAATTATTCACAATTAAATGAGGTATAAAACTAAATCATAAAGCAAGACATAATTTTTTTAACCATAAAAATAAAAAAGACCCTTATTTGTAGATGGAAACACAAATTATCAAGCGTGATGGCAAAACCGAAGTTTTTGCCATAGAAAAAGTGAAAGATGCTGTGGCAAAAGCCTTTTTGGCATCTGATTCGTTTGCAACCGATGAGATGATGACCGCCATTTTGGGACATCTGCGTATTCAGAACGGAATAAGTGTGGAGGAGGTGCAGAACCAAGTGGAGGTAGCACTCATGCGTGAGGGATACTACAAGGTTGCGAAAAACTTTATGCTCTATCGTTCGCGTCATCAGGGCGACCGTGAGACCCGCGACAAATTAGAGTTCCTTATCAACTACTGCGAAGCGAGCAACGCAGCGACAGGTTCGAAGTACGACGCCAATGCCAATGTGGAGAAGAAGAACATCGCTACACTCATTGGCGAACTGCCAAAATCGAACTACATTCGTCTAAATCGTCGCTTGCTTACCGACCGTATCAAAGATATGTTTGGAAAGGAACTTGCCGATAAGTATATGTCGCTTCTTCACCAACATTTCATTTACAAGAATGATGAGACTTCGCTTGCTAACTACTGCGCTTCTATAACAATGTACCCGTGGCTTTTGGGTGGCACAATCTCAATAGGCGGCAACTCCACACCTCCGACGAACTTAAAATCGTTCTGCGGCGGGTTCATCAACATGGTGTTCATTGTATCGAGTATGTTGTCAGGTGCGTGTGCAACGCCAGAGTTCCTTATGTATCTTAACTATTTCCTCAACCTTGAGTATGGCTATGATTATCATGAGCATGCGGATAAGGTTGTAGATTTGTCGAACCGCCACCGCACTATTGACAAGGTCATTACCGACTGTTTCCAACAGGTAGTGTATAGTATCAACCAACCTACCGGTGCTCGCAATTTCCAAGCCGTGTTCTGGAACATCAGTTACTATGACCGCTACTATTTTGAGTCGCTTTTCGGTGAGTTTGTGTTCCCTGATGGCAGCAAGCCTCATTGGGAGTCGCTCAGTTGGTTGCAGAAGCGGTTTATGAAATGGTTCAACGCTGAACGCTTGCGTACTCCGCTCACTTTCCCTGTTGAGACGATGGCTCTGCTTGCCGAAAACGGTGATGTCAAAGACAAAGAATACGGCGATTTCACGGCAGAGATGTATGCCGAAGGACACTCGTTCTTCACTTATATAAGCGACAATGCCGACTCGCTCTCGTCGTGCTGCCGTCTTCGTAACGAGATAACCGACAACGGCTTCAGTTATACTCTTGGTGCCGGCGGTATATCAACCGGTTCAAAATCAGTGCTTACCATCAACTTGAACCGCACTATTCAGTATGCAGTCAGAATGGGTATTCCGTATCAGGCTTATGTAGAGGAAGTAGTTGATTTGATGCATAAGGTGCAACTCGCATACAACGAAAACCTTAAGACACTTCAAGCCAAAGGTATGCTTCCGCTCTTTGATGCCGGATATATCAACATTGCTCGCCAGTACTTGACTATTGGTGTGAACGGTCTTGTTGAGGCTGCCGAGTTCTTGGGTATTGAGATTAACGACAATCCGCGTTATACGGCTTTCGTACAAGACATACTCGGTATAGTAGAGAAACTTAACAAGAAGTATCGTACCAAAGAGGTGATGTTCAACTGCGAGATGATTCCCGCTGAGAATGTGGGTGTTAAGCATGCTAAATGGGATCGTGAGGACGGATATAAAGTGCCACGCGACTGCTACAACTCATATTTCTACATCGTTGAAGACACTTCGCTCAATGTGCTTGACAAGTTCCGTCTGCACGGTAGCAAATACATAGAGCATTTGACCGGTGGTTCTGCACTTCACTGCAACCTTGAGGAACATTTGTCGAAGGCACAATATCGCCAACTGTTGCGTGTGGCTGCAAAAGAGGGATGCAACTATTTCACTTTCAACATTCCTAATACAGTCTGCAACGAGTGCGGTCATATCGACAAACGCTTCCTGCACGAGTGTCCGAAGTGCGGTTCGAAAAATCTTGACTACCTGACCCGTATAATAGGTTATTTGAAGCGTGTCAGCAACTTCTCGGAGGCGCGTCAGAAAGAGGAGAAGCGTCGCTATTATGCCAATGTGAAAGATAATCAAAATCAGGAGCAGTTGGCTGTTCAGGAAGCATAAAACGAGTGTGCTATAAAAAACAAATCGGCGGTTAAGTCTTGAGATTTAACCGCCGATCTTTTTTCAGTTTAGAACGCTTCGCTACTTTAGAAACCTTAGAAGCCTTAGATTATTTAGATGCTTTAGATGTCTTAGAAACTTTTGAGACCTTATGGGTGTTGGATTTTTTTGCTCCTGTTGGTTCGGTTGTTTCAATAATCTTTTTGCAATCGGCTTCTGTGAGCAGTTTGGCGTCGGTCTTTTTGTCGATCTTATAGTTTTTGCCGTCGGCTTGGATGTATGCCCCATATCTTCCGTTGAGCACTTTGATGTCGCCAAAGTCGTGAATAGGTTTTTCGGCTTCGCGTTTGTTCTCAATAAGCGAAATGGCTTCGTCTAAACTTATCTCAAGCGGGTCAGTGCCTTTCGGAATGGTGTAGAACTTCTTTTGGTGCATAATGTAAGGTCCGAACTTTCCGTTGTTGGCAACAACATCAGTGTCTTCGTATTGCCCGACAACGCGTGGCAGACGGAAGAGGTCGAGAGCCTGCTCAAGCGTTATGTTCTCGAGTGTCTGACCTTTCTTGAGTGTAGCAAACTGCGGTTTGTCGGTTTCCGAAGCATTGCCTTTCTGTGCCATCAGTCCGAAGCGCCCGATCTTGACGAGTACAGGTTTGCCTGTCTCGGGGTCGTTGCCAAGCAGTCGCTCACCTTTCTGCACGGGGGCATCGGTCTTGGCGGAGTCGATAAGCGGGTGAAACTCTTTATAGAACTTGTCCACCACCTTGGTCCATTTCTCTTTACCTTCGGCTACATGGTCGAACTGCTGTTCGGCTTCGGCAGTGAAATTGTAGTTGACAATCTCTGCAAAATACTGTTTGAGGAAGTCTGTTACGACCATACCGATGTCGGTAGGTAGCATCTTGCCCTTGTCGGCACCGAAGGTTTCTGCTTTAAGTTTTTCGGTTATCTTGCCTTTCTTGAGTTTAAGTTGCACACATTCACGCTTTTGTCCGTCTTTGTTGCCACGCTCAACATAGTCTCTTTGTTGGATGGTAGAGATGATAGTGGCATAGGTAGATGGTCTGCCGATGCCGAGTTCTTCCATTTTCTTGACGAGCGAGGCTTCGGAGTATCTTGCGGGTGGTAATGAGAAACGCTCAAGTGCTTCTATCTCGTTGTAGGTCAGCGGTTCGCCGTTTTTCATTTTTGGCAAAGTGGCTTCTTGTGCTTCTTCGTTTTCTTCGTTGCTTTCGCGATACACTTTGAGGAAACCATCGAAAAGGATAGTCTCTCCCTGTGCTACAAAATGATATTTAGATTTACTGTCAGAGATGGTGATAGTTGTTTTTTCGAGTTGAGCATCAGCCATTTGCGAGGCGATGGTGCGTTTGCGAATGAGGTCGTACAGTCGTTTCTCGCGTTCATCTTTGCCGGCAGTAGGGCGGTCGATGTATGTAGGTCTGATAGCCTCGTGTGCCTCTTGTGCTCCTGCACTGGTGGTATGATACTGCCGTGCTTTGTGGTACATCTCGCCGAACTCTTCGGTTATAGTCTTTTTGGCTGTTCCGAGTGCTAATGATGAGAGGTTGACGGAGTCGGTACGCATATAAGTGATGTTTCCTTCTTCGTACAGACTTTGTGCAAGTCGCATCGTTACTGCCACGGGCAAGCCAAGTTTGCGTGAGGCTTCCTGTTGAAGAGTGGAAGTAGTGAAGGGTGGGGCAGGTGAGCGGTGTGCGGGTTTGGTCTGGATGTCCGTTATTTGAAATTTACCTTCGGCGCACTGTTTGAGGAAATCGTTTGCTTCTTGCTTTGACGAGAAACGATGGTTGAGTTCTGCCTTGAGGCTTATGTCGTGTCCTTCTGCGTCTTTGCCGTCAAACACTGCTGTTATGCGGAATGAGGCTTCTGGTTTGAAGGCTTGTATCTCGCGTTCGCGGTCAACGATAAGCCTTACAGCGACAGATTGTACTCGTCCGGCGGAGAGGCTTGGTTTGACTTTTCGCCACAGTATGGGCGAGAGTTCGAAACCGACTATGCGGTCGAGCACGCGTCGTGCCTGCTGTGCGTCAACAAGGTTGAGGTCTATCTTGCGCGGGTTTTCCACCGCATGCAAGATAGCCTCTTTTGTTATCTCGTGGAAGACGATGCGTTTAGTTTTTTCGTCGTTAAGGTTGAGTACCTGCTGCAGGTGCCAAGCGATGGCTTCTCCTTCACGGTCTTCATCGGACGCGAGCCAGACGGTATCGGCTTTTTTGGCTTCTTGGGTCATCTCTTTGACAAGTTTGCCTTTGCCCCGCTCAATGACATAGTTGGGGGCGTAGCCGTGCTGGAAATCGATGCCCATGCTGTCTTTCTTGCTCGTGCCCTCAATGTCGCGTATGTGTCCCATTGAGGACATGACAGTATAATCTTTGCCAAGGTACTTGCCAATGGTTTTGGCTTTGGCCGGGGACTCAACTATAACTAAGTTTTTGCTCATATTACTGATTTATAAGTGCATCCATCGCTTCTTCTTTGTCGGTCATGCCAAGTCGGTGGTACAGACCACGCAGAATAATCATATACTGACGGTTCATTTTTTCTACATCGCCATCGTTGTTAGCCTTGTCAAGTTCGTGTGCTTTCTCGAAGAAAGGAAGCGATTTAGCGAACATAGCCTTAACATCCTGTAGTGCTTTGTTGTATGCCTTGTTGTCTTGAATGTCAGTGGCTTTTTCGTTCATTGCAACGGCTTGGTTGTAATAAACTCGTCCCATACCGGCGGCAGCGTCTGCAAGTTTAGGATCCACTGAGAGTGCCTTCTCAAAGTCGGCGAGGGCAGCATCGTACATCTTTTGGTCTTCTTCGAGGTTACCTTTGATGTGGTAGTATTGAGCAACAGTGGGGTCGCGTTTGATGGCTTCTTCCAACAGACCTATGGCTTCCATTTGACGATTGTGGAAGATATGGTAGTTGATAAGGTTCTGTATGAACCAAGGCTCTGACGGGAAGCGGTTAGATGCTTCGTTCATTACTGCTACCGAAGCGAGTGTATCGCCCGTGGTCTGGTACTCTTGTATGAGGAACTGATAGACGCTGAGCATGTTGACGCTTGCAACTTCTTCGCCTTGATGAGCTTTGAGTTCGCTGAGAAGGTCGATACTCTCTGCATGCATCTCTGACTGAATAGCAAAGAGAGCTGCATAGAACTTATACTGGTAGTAGGTTGTGTCGCGCACAAGTTTCTCTTGCAGTTTCGGGTCTTGCATAAAAGGCAGGTCCGGTATAGAGAGGTGAAGCATCATTGCGTCGTATGCCGTCTTATAGTCTTTCTGGTCGTTCATGTTAATGCTATATCCTGCCAACTCTTGGTTGTCGGTATAGAGTGTAACGAGCGAGTTTTGTATGTCTTTGAGCGTTTTATTGTCGATTTTGCCTTTCTCGTTGGGCACTTGTGCAAGTTCGGCAGCTTTGGGCCAGTATTTCATTGCTTCCATAGCACCCTGACCGCGTGCGACAATGTTATTATTGCCGATATAGGCTTGGTTGTACCAATAGCGGTTCTGTTTGAAACCGATGAGTCCTGCCACATACCAAGTATCGGTGAGGTCTTTGGTGCTTTCGTCTTCAAAAGCGGCACCTATCAAGGCTCTTGCACCTTCGAAATCGGGTGCTTCGAAGTCGCCACCGGCGTTGGCTTTTGACTTAGCTTTCTTCACATTGCTCATTTGAGCCATACAACCCATTGCAAGCATAGCAACGGTTACGAGTAACATTACCTTTTTCATTGTTTTGAGTATTTTAAGGTTGTTTTTATTCATTTTCTTCAATTTCTGTGCCATTTTCCATTTCCGGTTCTTCCGGCGTATCGTCTTGCGGTTCTTGCGCAAGTGTCGGGTCGTCAGGAAGTTCTTCATTATCAGCACTTACTGTCTCTGCTTCCTCATCTTTCGGAACGACGCAACCGAAGGCAAGTTCATCTTGTCGTTTCTTCAGGTCAATGAGTTTGACACCCATGGCGATACGGCCTTTGGTGATTTTGATAGATGCCATATCCATACGGATAGCAGTGCCACTACGGTTGATAAGCATAAGGTCGCAGTCGTCTTGAACGGCATCAATACCAATGAGATGTCCTGTCTTCTCGTTGATAGTCATTGTCTTAACACCTTTGCTACCGCGGTGTGTGATACGATATACGGGTTCGCCGTTCTCATCGTTCAGAGCGGTACGCTTGCCAAAACCTTTTTCGGAAATGACGAGGATGGTGTCTTGTGTATCTTTCGGTACGCACACCATACCAACGACATGGTCTTGACCGTCTTGGTCGAGCGTTATACCTTTCACGCCTGTAGCCACGCGTCCCATCGGGCGAACACCTTGCTCGTTGAAGCGGCATACCTTGCCATTATATGATGCGAGCAGTACTTCGGAATCGCCGTCGGTGAGCGCTACTTTGACGAGCAAGTCGTCTTCACGCATGTTGATGGCGCGAATACCTGTCGCACGCGGACGGCTGTATTGTTCAAGTGTTGTTTTCTTCACAAGACCGCTTGCTGTGGCGAAGATAAGGTAGTGGTTCTGAACAAACTCTTTGTCGTCCAAACCTTTTATGGTAAGGAAGGCACGCACCTTGTCGCCTTTCTCTATGTTGATGATGTTCTGTATTGCACGACCTTTAGATTGGCGGTTGCCTTCCGGCAGGTCATAAACTTTGATCCAATACAAGCGACCTTGTTCGGTGAAGAACATCATCGTCGAGTGCATAGAAGCGGTGTGTACATATTCGGTAAAGTCTTCGTCGCGACTTGCAGATGCTTTCACTCCTACGCCACCACGCCCTTGCTGACGGAACTCTGCAAGCGGGGTGCGCTTGATGTAGCCGAGGTGCGAGATGGTGATGACCATATCGTAGTCAGCATAGAAGTCTTCAGGGTTGAACTCTTCGGCTGAATATGATATTTTTGTGCGGCGCTCATCGCCGTATTTCTCTTTTATCTCTTCAAGTTCGGCAACGATGACATCATAGCGTTTGTCTTCGTGTGCGAGCAGGTCTTCCAAATGTGCAATCTGCTCTTCCAAGTCGGCGTACTCTTGTTTGAGTTCGTCGATACGCAGACCTGTGAGTTGTGACAGACGCATATCCACGATGGCTTTGGATTGCAGGTTGTCCAAACTGAAGCGTTCTTCAAGTTTTGTTTGTGCTTCCGACGGTGTGCGACTGCCACGAATGAGGCGTACTACTTCGTCGATATTATCAACGGCAATAATCAAGCCTTCTAATATATGTTCGCGCTCGCGAGCCTTGCGAAGTTCGTAGCGGGTGCGACGCGTAACGACATCCATACGGTGCTCTATGAAGTTGCCTACCAAATCTTTGAGAGTTAGCACGCACGGGCGACCTTTGACAAGAGCGATGTTGTTTACAGCGAAACTGCTTTGCAGGGCTGTGAACTTATAAAGTTTATTGAGTATGACGGAGGCGTTGGCATCTCGGCGAATCTCAATGATGATGCGTATGTCGCGTGCCGATTGGTCGGAAATGCCGGTTATGCCTTCAATCTTCTTGTCGGATACGAGGTCGGCTATGTTCTTCACCAAGTCAGATTTTACCACACCGTATGGCAGTTCGCTTATGATGATACGCTCTTTGCCGTTTTCCTCTGTTTCGATATCTGCTTTTGAGCGTATGATGACTCTGCCGCGCCCTGTCTGATAAGCCTCTTTGACACCGGCATAACCGTATATAGTACCACCTGTGGGGAAGTCAGGAGCCTTGATATACTTCATAAGGTCGTCAACGGTTATCTCTTCCGTTTCGGGGTTGAGCAGTCGTTGTTTGCAGTTCTCAGCGTATGCTACCGATCCGTCGATGACCTCTGAGAGGTTGTGGGTGGGCATGTTGGTAGCCATACCTACAGCGATACCGCTTGCACCATTGACGAGCAGGTTGGGGAAGCGTGTGGGCAGTACAACGGGCTCGCGAAGCGAGTCGTCGAAGTTAAGTTGCATATCCACAGTATCTTTCTCGATGTCGCGAAGCATCTCTTCGGCAATCTTCGAGAGTCGTGCTTCGGTATAACGCATGGCAGCAGGACCGTCGCCGTCTTCAGAGCCGAAGTTACCTTGTCCGTCAACGAGCGGGTAGCGCATGTTCCACGGCTGAGCCATACGCACGAGTGTGCCGTATATACTGCTATCGCCGTGCGGGTGGTACTTACCCATAACCTCACCGACGATACGGGCTGATTTTTTTGTAGGTTTGTCGCTTGTGTTGCCAAGTTCGTTCATACCGAACAGCACGCGTCTGTGAACGGGTTTGAAACCATCTCTTACATCAGGAAGTGCGCGGGCGGTAATGACGCTCATTGAGTAGTCGATATACGATGTTCGCATCTCCTCGTCGATATTAACGCGAAGCACACGACCATTGTCCATCGTACCCATTTGTTCAATTTCTTCGTTTTCCATTTGTTATATATAATGTATTGGTTATTTTTTTAGATGCTTTTTGCATCGCAAAAATACGAAAAAAAACGCAAAAATGCAAATTTTTGCGCATATTTGCGTTTTAAGCGTGTTTAGTGTTTTTTTTCGACAGGGTGTCGGTGTGGCATAATGAACCTTTTATATGGGCTTTTATCGCGACTGATTGTTTTGTGTATTCCACTTGTGTGAGAAAAGATTTTACATAACGCCCCTATTTTAGAAAGATATTTCTTGTTTCTGACCCTATTTTAGAAAGATTTTTGTTTGGTTAATGTGCCGTTCTATTATGTCGGAATACTTGACAAGATAATCAATCAATTATCGTATTGAATGCATAATAAACCAAACAAACCAATTATCGTTGTGGGAATGATAATCGGTTTGGTGACTTGATATGTAGTGTGAAATTTTATTTGCGCCGTGCGAGACGATGGCGGAAACGAATGACTGAATATGCCATCATACACAAGAGCATCATCCAAACAGGCAGGTTGCCGATAGGATTATTGGTTTCTGATGTGTTTCCTGCGACGTCTATCCATTGAGTACCATTCCAACTCCAGTTACCGTCAGCGGATAGTTGTCCCGGGTAGTCGCCATCTTTAGATGTATCGCCATCAGGATTATTTGCAACTATCCATTCTTCATCTTCATCTTCCCAATAGTAGGTTTTTCCGCCTTCTGTTTTTGAAATGTCGGGGCGAATAACTTTTCTCGGACCGGCTGCCAGGGCCTCATCGGTATTGATTTTACTTTTCCAAGAGAATGCCGTTGAGGAAACAGAAGGAAGAGAAACACCGGCGTATGAAGTTGAGGAATATGATTTGCGGCCACCACTATGAGAATATGAGCCTGCGGAATACGACATTGCAGAAGCGTTTGAAGAGTGTAAATCTGCCGTCGATGTCTGATAGATAATCTTGCCTGCTTTTGAGATATAACTACTGCCGTTTGAGTAGTTTGACGAACCTACGCCTTTGCGCATTGGTTGTGAGGAATATGTCTGTGAAGAATATGAACGGGCTGAACCAAAAGAATGGCTATATGAGTTTTTCCGAAAGTTACTGGTAGATACAGTTGGTATTGTTGCACCAACGCTTACGCCTGACATAGGTACTGCGAGCCCTCCTAAATTTGCGTCTGCTCTAAGTAAAGCAAATTCTCCTGACAACAGAGTCAGGATAAACACACATAACATTCTTAAGCTGAGAGGCGAATGTGAATCGGAAAAGCACACCTCTTGCATTTCTTTTTTCATATCTTCAAAAACAGGCTTATACCTTAAAATATTTTAGTTTTATACATACCTTTCACAAAAACGTTGCAAAGATACTCAATTTTTTTGAGAAAAACAAGTATTGTTACAAAAACTTTTGCATAATCTTAATAATTGGTATGTTTTTTGTAAAAAACAACAAAAAAGCAATCTTGAACTACAAAATTTTTGTAATATCAAGATTGCATTTTTGTTTATTTATGGTTCAAAGAATTTTTCGTTCTTTGAAGGGGATTTTGTTATGTTTCTTTAGAGTAGTTCAACAGAGCGGTTGACGAATTTGGCGAGTGCTTCACCCTGAAGTTTGCCTGCTGCAAGTAGTGCAATATCAATAAGTTGGTGTAACTGCTGATTGTCTTTAGCATTATCGGCATATACTTTCTGTATGTCGTTTTTCGTTGCAGCAATCTGTTTGGTTATTTCTGTAACAGCTTTCTTTTCTTCCTCGGTGAGTTCGTCTTGTTTTTTGTCTTTTTGTGCTTCTTTCAGTTCATTTTCCTGCTTCTGCTGTTCGGCGAGTTTGTCAAGCAAAGGTTCAACTTGCGCTTGTGTAGCTTTTTGTATGTCCTGAAGCAGTGCTTGCACTTTCTGGTGCGATGTATTGAGCACAAAATTGTAGTTGTCAGGCATCGAGCCATAGAACGACATCATTCCCTGCTGGTGTTTTGACATATCGCGCATACGGCGCATAAACTCGTTTTGAGTAAGAACAACGGGTAGTTCTTGTTCGCCGAGTGCTTCGAGCGTAACTGTATAGTTTTCTTTATCGTTCTTGGGCAGTTCGGCGGTGAAACTGAAGCGTAGTGCGTCTTGCTGTTGTTCGGTGAGTTCAACTTTGGCTTGTTCTTCCTTCTTGATAAGGTTTTCAATGGTGTCAGAATCGACTCTTACAAAACGCAGTTTCTCGTTTTTCTGTTCGGCTTGTGAGATGGCGTGAACATCAAGTTCTCCGTTCAGCAACAGCACTTCGTAGCCCTTCTGTTTTGCACGCTCAATGTAGGCGTAAGTAGCGTCTTTGTCTTGTGTGTAAAGCAGAATGAGGTTGCCGTCTTTGTCGGTTTGTTTGTCTTTGAGTTGCTCTTTAAGTTCATCAAGAGTGAAGTATTTGCCATCGACATTCTCAAAGAGTGCGAACGAGTTGGCACGCTCGTAGAACTTCTCGTCGGAGAGCATACCATATTGAATGAAGAGTTTGATATCGTTCCATTTCTTTTCGAAATCTTCGCGCTCGTTCTTGAAAATCTCTTGCAGTTTGTCTGCCACTTTTTTGGTTATATGCGACGATATCTTCTTTACATTCTGGTCGGCCTGCAAATACGAACGGCTAACATTGAGCGGTATGTCGGGCGAGTCAAGGACACCGTGAAGCAGAGTCAGATATTCAGGTACGATGTTTTCTATTTCGTCGGTTACAAAGACCTGATTACAATAGAGTTGAATCTTCTGCCGGTGAACATCAAGATTGTTCTTAATGCGCGGGAAATAGAGGATACCTGTCAGGTGGAACGGGTAATCGACATTGAGGTGGATATGGAACAGAGGCTCGTCGTACTGCATAGGGTAGAGTTCGTGGTAGAAGTTCGTGTAGTCCTCTTCTGTGAGATCGGCGGGTTTGCGAGTCCAAGCGGGGTTGGTGTCGTTGATGATGTTGTCTTCGTCGGTTTCTTGTTCGCGTCCGTCTTTCCATTCCTTTTTCTTGCCGAAAACAATCTCAACGGGCAGGAACTTGCAGTATTTCTTAAGCAAGCCTTCTATTTTGGAATCCTCAAGGAAGTCGAGGTTTTCGTCGTCGATATGCAGAACGATGTCAGTACCGCGCTCGGCTTTGATAGTCTCTTCCATAGTGTATTCCGGACTGCCGTCGCACGACCAGTGTACTGCCTTTGCGTCTTCTTTGTAAGAAAGCGAGAAAATCTCCACTTTGCTTGAAACCATGAATGCAGAGTAGAAACCCAGACCGAAATGTCCGATGATAGCGGCTGCCTGGTCCTTGTATTTATTTACAAACTCTTCAGCACCGGAGAAGGCTATCTGGTTGATATACTTGTCCACTTCTTCGGCTGTCATTCCGATGCCGTGGTCGCTTACGGTAAGTGTCTTTTTGTCCTTATCGATGGTGATATAGACTTTTGTGTCGCCGAGTTCGCCTTTGGCTTCGCCTACGGAAGCGAGGGTGCGCAGTTTCTGGGTTGCGTCAACGGCGTTGCTGACTAACTCACGAAGGAAAATCTCGTGGTCGGAATAAAGAAATTTCTTGATGACGGGGAAAATGTTTTCAGATGTTACCCCGATATTACCTTTTGCCATATTTTAGATGTTTTAGTTGTTTTCTAGTCTTTCTAGCCTTTCTAGACACTCTAGTCTTTCTAGCCTTTCTAGTCTTTCTAGTCTTTCTAGCCTTTCTAGTCTTTCTAGTCTCTCTAGAAGCCTACTTTCCTTATAGCGAAATGTGTGCCAAAGAGGCTAAAATGCCAAAAGAGATATTTTTTTGAAAAAAAACTGACAAAATGGCAGACTGTTGCAAGAAAAAGATTTTTTTTGTATATTTGTAGGCTTTTTGTTTGCAAAGTGCAGAATATAGAAAAATACGGTTAAAAATAAATCATTAAATCAAAAATACTATGGAAAAGAAACAAAATTTCATGCTGCCGATAGCAGTTATGTTTATGCTCTATTTTATGATTGCGTTCGTAACGAACTTTGCCGGTTCGATGGGCGTTATCGTAAAGAATCAATACGGAGTTAGTAATGCCTTGTCTCAATTAGGTACATTGGCAAACTTCATTGCCTACGCTTGTATGGGCGTTCCTGCTGGTATCATCTTAAAGCGTAAAGGTTATAAATTCACTTCTTTAGCCGCCGTTGTTGTGGGGTTGGTAGGCGTTGCCATACAATGGGTTAGCGGTCCGTTAGGCTCGTTTGCCGTTTATGTATGTGGTGCTTTTATTGCCGGTTTTTCAATGTGTATGTTGAATGTGGTTGTCAATCCTATGCTTAACACTTTGGGTGGCGGTGGCAATCGTGGTAACCAACTCAATCTGTTAGGTGGTACGCTCAACTCGCTTGGTGGTACTTTGGCTCCAGTACTGCTCGGTTATCTTGTTGGCGGAAGCATCGAAACGGCGAAAGTAGCAGATGCCGCTCCCGCTATGATAACGGCAATGAGTATTTTTGTTGTGGCATTTATTGTTATTTTCTTCACTGACATTCCCGAACCTCATAAAGAGACAGAAGAGCGTGCTTTGCGCTTGTCGGGCAAGGGTCGGAAAGACAAGCACTCACCTCTGTCGTTCCGCCATTTTGTGCTTGGGGCGGTAGCGATATTTTTCTATGTAGGTGTTGAGGTTGGTATTCCTAACATAGCCAATTTGTATATGTCAGAATTGCCGGAGGTTGGTCCGGCTTTGGCAGGCACCTTCGTTGGCTTCTATTGGCTTATGATGCTTGCCGGCAGACTTGTCGGCGGTGCCATTGGTGCTAAGGTTAGTTCGCGCCAGATGTTGTCGTTTGTTTCGGCTGTGGCTATCTGCTTTTTGCTTCTCGTTATGTTTATGCCATCGGATATAACTATTGTTATCTTAGATTATAACATACCCGTCAATATGTTCTTTATGATTCTTTGCGGTCTTTGCACGAGCGTCATGTGGGGCTCGATATTCAACCTCGCGGCTGAGGGCTTGGGTAAATACACACCGGCTGCTTCGGGTATCTTTATGGCACTTGTGTGCGGTGGTGGCATATTGCCTTTCTTCCAAGGTCTGCTCGCTGACGCTGTTGGGTATATGCTCAGTTATATCGTTCCTATCATTGCTTTGGCTTACATATTCTTCTATGCCACTGTTGGCAGCAAGAATGTGAATACCGACATTGAGGTGTGAGTTTGATTTTTGACAAATCGCAAGATCATACATATTGACATGGATGCGTTCTTCGTTTCGGTCGAAGAACACGACAATCCTGCTCTCAAAGGTCATCCTGTGGTCGTGGGCTATGACGGTCCGCGCGGGGTGGTGGCTACGGCTAACTACGAGGCACGCAAGTTTGGCGTACATTCAGCTATGGCTGTTGCAACGGCTCATCGTCTCTGCCCTGAACTCATTGTGGTGGAAGGACACTATAACCGCTACAAGGAAGTCTCGGCTGAGATACACCGTATCTTTCACGACTACACTGACCTTATCGAACCGCTCAGTTTGGATGAGGCTTATTTGGATGTAACAACCAACAAGAAGAACATCCCGCTAGCTATGGATATTGCCGGCGAGATTAAAGAGCGTATTCTTGCCGACACAGGGCTGACGGCTTCTGCGGGAGTGAGTTATTGCAAGTTTCTCGCCAAGGTGGCAAGCGACTATCGCAAGCCGAACGGACTGTGTGTTGTACATCCTGACAGAGCCATCGAGTTTATTGATCGTCTGAAAGTTGAACGATTTTGGGGAGTAGGGGAGAAAACTGCAAAAAAAATGCACTCTTTGGGTGTTTTCAACGGCAAGCAGTTGCGAGAAGTGCCGTTGCAAAAACTCACTCGTGTGTTCGGCAAGATGGGCAAGGTGTTCTATGATTTTTCGCGAGGCATCGACAACCGACCTGTAGTAACGGAATGGGTGCGTAAGTCGGTAGGTTGTGAGCGTACCTATGCTGAAGACATTACTTCTTTTGACGAGATGAAGTCGGCACTGACACCCTTAGCGACAGACTTAGTCAAGCGATTAGAAAAAAGTCGGTTCTTGGGACGGTCGCTTGTGCTGAAAGTGAAGTACAGCGACTTTCGTCAGACTACGCATAGCCACACCGGTAGCACACCGCTAACAGACTTCAACGAAATCCTGTCGCTTGCCATCAATCTGTTGTCAGAAGTGAATATGGCAGACCGCTCCGTGCGACTTTTAGGTCTGTCTGTTACCTCGCCCATTATCGCGGAAACACCACACGAAGGTATGCAACTAACGATTGATTGGTAAGATTTTGTATGTATATTTATTTCAACAGATAATAATTGCAATTATGATTGACCGAATTATTGACTACAACCGTTCATTTGTAGAAAAGAAAGGTTATGAGCCTTTCATAACCGACAAGTATCCAAACAAGAAACTTGCAGTACTCACTTGTATGGACACGCGCCTGACCGAACTATTGCCTGCCGCACTCGGACTGAAGAACGGCGATGCTAAAATCATCAAGAACGCAGGCGGACTTATTATCTCACCCTTTGACTCGGCTATGCGCAGCCTTATAGTGGCTATTTATGAACTTGGGGTTGAGGAGATAATGGTTGTGGCACATTCCGGCTGTGGTGCGTGCAACATGAGTTTCAGCCATTTCAGTCATGAGATGAAAATGCGAGGGATAACAGAACAGACCTTGCTTACAATCCGAGAGTGTGGCATCGACCTTGACCGTTGGTTAGAAGGCTTCCACGATACTGAAGCATCGGTTCGGCGGACGGTCAAAGCAATTCAGCAACACCCGCTTATTCCTAAAGATGTGATAGTAAGGGGTTTCATCATTGATTCCGTTACCGGAGCATTGGAGGAAGTTGAATGACTTTTCTATAAATTATGCAACAAGTGCATAAAGACATAATAAGCGATATAATTCACCATTCACTTTTTGCTTTGCAAGACAAGGCTTATGCTGATTTTCAGAGCCGGTTATTGCCAACCGTTCCTCGCGAGGCGATTATCGGCGTACGCACGCCTGAACTTCGAAAGTTGGCAAAACAAATCCATAAGACACCTGTAGCGCAACAGTTCTTGCAAAACTTGCCACATCGGTTTTTCGACGAGAAACAACTGCATGCGTTTATTCTTTGTGAAGAAAAAGATTTTTCCGCTTGTCTTGCAGAGGTAGAGCGTTTCTTGCCGTTTGTGGATAATTGGGCGACCTGCGACCAACTGTCGCCCAAATGTTTCAAGCAACATAGAGCGGAACTGTTACCATATATTCACCGTTGGCTGGATTCAGAGCATACATATACTATCCGCTTCGGGATGGAAATGTTGATGCGTTATTTTTTAGATGAGGCTTTCTCGCCGGAATACTTGTCGTGGGTGGCATCGGTTCAAAGTGGTGAGTACTACCTTCGTATGATGCAGGCTTGGTTCTTCGCCACCGCTCTTGCCAAACAATGGGATGCCACCTTGCCTTATCTTGAGCAATACCGACTTCAACCTTTTACTCACAACAAGACTATTCAAAAGGCAATAGAGAGTTATCGCATTACAGATAAACAAAAAGAACTCTTAAGAACATTACGGATAAAATAAAGTTTACAATTCACAATTCACTCTCATCCTGCACGTTTACGATGTGAAGCAACTTGTTTCAGGGTACTATTCTTTATTATCGAGATTCTGACATTCGTCAGAATGAGGATTTACCTCATCCTGAACTTGTTTCAGGATCTAAATTTACAATTCACCCTCATACTGCGCATTAACGATGAGAAGCAACTTGTAAAAAATAATTGTAGCAACTTGTTTCAAATAAAAGAAAAACAAAAGGTATATGGCATAAGCAAGGACTCACCCGCTTCGCATCAGCGTTTCATTGCCAAGTACGAGTTGCCATTCCCTCTGTTGAGCTACCCTTCGACAGAACTGCTACAGGCTCTCGGTGCATACGGCGAGAAGAAGATGTACGGAAAAACGGTTATGGGTACGCTACGCAAGACTTTTGTGTTCAATCAAGACGGCACGCTTGAGCGCATCATCGAAAAAGTGGATACCAAGAACCATACTTCACAGATTTTGTAATTATGTTAGGTGCTATTATTGGTGATATCGTCGGTAGCAGGTTTGAGTTTGACCCTACTAATGACTACAACTTTGAGTTCTTTTCCCGTGAATGTAGTTTCACTGACGATACTATTTGTACTATAGCCGTGGCGGATGCGTTGCTTAAGCACAAGGATTTCGGTGAGAGTATCCACGAGTGGTGCCGTCAATACCCGTATCCTATGGGTGGCTATGGTGGACGATTTGCGGCTTGGGTGAGGAGCGACAATCCGCAGCCTTACAATAGTTTCGGCAATGGTGCTGCTATGCGTGTTAGTCCGGTGGCTTATTGGTATGAGAATGAAGATGAAGTGCTTGACGCAGCCGCTGCCACGGCACTTCCTACACACAATCATGATGAGGGTATCAAAGGTGCTCAGACTGTTGCATTGGCTATCTTCAAAGCAATGCAATTCAACCGCCACAACTATCAAAACGCCGTGATGCACATTGACGAGATCATCAAAGCCTGTGTTGATTTCTCCGGCTATGACATTAATATGCCTAAGTCATCCGTCCTCAACCGTTTTGATGAAACTTGCCAAGGCACAGTGCCGGTTGCTCTGAAAATCATCAGTATGGCAACCTGTTATGAAGATGCAGTACGCTTGGCTGTTTCACTTGGGGCAGATGCGGATACGCTCGGTGCAATAGTGGGAAGTATAGCCGAAGCTATTTGGGGGATACCATCAAAATACAGATATTTAATTCCTGAAGATTATCTGCCGGCAGATATGATAAAGGTACTAACGGAATTTGACCTCAATTTGAGAGGTATATTCAAAACGCTTACAGATACCACTTTTGCGGGAACGGATTTTTCTGATGCGGCTTGGGATATTCTTTACAACATCGAAAGGAAGGAAGGTGTTGAGCTTATGAAGGATGAACTATCAAAAGAAAAAGCCGAAAAACGCAGAATGATGATAGAACGCAGCAAGGCAAGATTTACTTGGTAATTTCTCTTATACACAGGGTATCCGTAAAACAACAATTGGAGTTTCACCAACTGAAACTCCAATTTGTCGAGAAGAGGCGACTCGAACGCCCGACCCCCACGTCCCGAACGTGGTGCGCTACCAACTGCGCTACTTCTCGTCGTCAGAATTTACTCCAACACAGAAAATTGCTCTGCAATTTTTAAGTTTCCGTAAATTCTTCCTCTTAAAATCTCAACTTGTTGAGATTTTGAGAGATTTTGTTTTTTATCAATTATCAAATTATTTCAAGTTCAGTAGTGGAACGCTGTTTCCACCCATATATTGTGGCAGTTTGCCATCCCATTTCTCAATAGCATCTTGTCTTACAAGCAGTTCGTTGAGCGAGGCAGCAACCGTTCGATTGTAATATGCCTCACCATCTGCCTGAATACGAAGAGCTTTGGCTTCTCCTTCGGCTTTTGCTATGGCAATCTTTGCATTCGCTTCGGCCTGCTTAACCAAGTTCTCTGCTTTCAATGCTTCCTGTATGGCTTGGTTCTTGGCTTCAATAGCCTGCGAGAGCGACTCGGGTGGGGTAATCTGCGAGGTGAACTCCTCAACAATAAAACCTTCATCGTTAAGCGAATGTTCAAGCATAAGCCTTACCTCTGCCTCGAAATGTGCGCGCGAAGCCATCAGTTCGTCAGATGTATATTTGTTTGCCGTTATACGATAAGCATCATAAATAACGGTGCGCATATACCCAAGCTCAATATCTTCAAGCGGTTTGCGATATTTGGCAAACACATCAACTGCTTTGTCGCGATTGATACGAAATGCCAAAACCGGATCCATTGAGAACACTGCCGCATCTTTTGTCGTAACAGTAAAAGGCGAGTAGTCAACACGCTGTACATAGACGGGGTAGGAATAGACGCTTGTCGTAACAGGATTGAAAAATACCCAACCTGTAACGGGAACGGCATCTAACTTGCCTTGGTCTGTCAGTGAAAACTTTTTGAATTTTATGCCCACTTCTGATGTATCAACAACCGTCAAACAAGAAGATATGACAAAAAACAAAACGCACGCAACTACTGCAATACCTAAAAAGTATCTGACAAGTTTTGAGTCAATATTTATAGTACCACTCATAGCAGTTTTAGATTCAATTCTATTGTTTTTCAAAAAACTTTGCAAAAATACACTAAATTTTTCAATTTTGCAAATTTATTTTTGAAAAATTGCAAAAAAAATGTACATTTGCATTGTTTTGGAACTTAAAATTATGTTTTATGAAAAGATTGTCAGTGTTTTTGCTTTTTTTGTCGGTTTTTACTTTTTTTCTTTCAGCCGAAGATGTTACCATTGACCGTCAGGATTGTCAGGTTATAAAAGGCGACAAGACCTATCCGCTTTATGGCAAGGTGAAGATTGTTGAGTATGGTGAGGACTTCAAAGTTGAACTTGTTGAGTACGGCGAAGATTTGGATGTTAAGGTTGTTGAGTACGGTGCCGATGATTGCGGTGAGGTGAAGTTGGTGGAATACGGGCAGGATGTCAAAGTCAGGGTTGTGGAGTATAATGCTGATTTGAAAGTAAAAATTGTAAAATACAGCCCGGGTTTGAAGTAGATTGCATCTCAACAATAGGGTAGTGTCCCTCTTTTTATTTTATTTCTTGAACCGATGCCACAACGCACAAGGTGTCGTCTTTGTCGCGAATGACATAATGTACGGTTTGTTGAGGCTCTTCTGAGTCTTGCGTCTTATCTGCCAACCAACCGATGTAAGCCATCTCGCCATAGTGCAACTCTTTTGAGTATTTGATGTCAAAGCGGAATTGTTCAAAATCCGACGGCAACTCGCATACATTGAGCATAAACTCGATGTATTTGCACGAGTTGCAGTGGCGGTTGTAGTCGATATCGCTATAACGGATAAGGTGTTCGGAGTGTTGCATCAACTCCGGCGGGGTTACTTTATGATGCTTTTGTCGCTCAATATCAACGCTTTCGCCATATTGATATTCGGCAAAAACAGGCTGGTCAAAGATGTTTTGTATTGTTCGGTCTGAAAGGTTAATAACAGCCCAGTGTGAGCGTGCCTGACCGATGAGTTCATCGCCTGCGTATAGCCGGAAATTACGAATAGAGAGCATGTGCATATTGCTCTGTACCCATGTCTCGATTTGAAAATCCTCGCCCATCTGCGGCATTCGTTTCATCTCGAGTGAGAGGTTGGTTAGCACCCAAGTCATATTTTGCGGGTGAAGGTAGTGCTGACCAAAACCGAACTCGTCGGCATCCAAGCCGGCTGTGTTTAGAAGATAATTTACTAAAGTGTAGAGGCGCAAACGGCTATTACCGTCAACATCTTGGTATTGAACTGTGTAATGATACATTGTTTGTCTGTTTTTTATAAGGAGTTGCAAAGTTAATAAAATATAATCAAAATTACAAATTTAGCACAAATTTCTCTTTTTATGAGTTTTTTAGACATTTTCCAGCAGAAAATTTGCAAATTCGATTTTTTTTGACTACATTTGTGCTGATTTTGTGGTTATGCGGTATTGACCGCGAAAGACATATTTATTAAGCGTTTTTGCTTGAAGACGATATTGCTGAAAAACTGGACACTTTTCGCAAATAACTATACGTCGTATCAAGTGAAGATGCTCGCGCATAGGCGTGGGCTTTTTCGTTGGGTATTCTGTATAGTTAGGTAGTCCAGTTAATTCCTCAGCAATAGGATATTCAAACTCTTCAAAAAGTTAGGAAAAGTCTCGCGCTTTTTGCGTATATAGGTTTAATCCCATCGCACAAAGAGTTGGCAAAACGCCAATCTTGTGTGGTGGGATTTGTTGTTTAAATTATAATTATAAGAAAAAAGAAAAGGACATGCTATTATCTGTAGGAATATTAACATATAACCAAGTGCAGTATATCCGGCAATGTTTGGACGCTGTACTGATGCAGGATGTCAATTTTGACTATGAGATTGTGGTTGGTGATGATGCGTCTTCGGATGGGACACAGGAAATACTGCGAGAGTATGCCAATCGTTATCCAAATAAGTTTGTTTTATTGCTCGGAGAGAAGAACGAAGGAATCTCCATGAACTACAAGAAAGTGCTTTCTGCTAGCAGAGGAAAATATATTGCCCTATGCGAAGGAGATGATTTCTGGACTGATTCGCGCAAACTGCAAGTGCAAGTGGATTTCTTGGAGAATCATCCTAATTATGGGTTTGTCGGAACATATAACACACTGCTTTTTCCTAATGGGATAATAAAAGATGATCCATATGATTATTTCCCCGTACCTCAAAAGGAAGGAGATTGGGAATTATATGGAGATGTGTTTGAGTTCGCTAAATATGGTCCTGTAACAAGAACCGTTTCTTTATGTTTTAGGAGGAAGTTAATAGAGGACTATATACAGTATGTTGGAATGGGAAATGATATGGTTCTGCAAACCATATTAGCAAAGCACTCATTGTTTGCTAAACAATCGTCTGTGATGTGTGTATATCGTCACGGAGGTGTAAGTACAGATAAGATGAGCATACCGAAACAATTATATTACAATAGATGGTATGTAGAGAATCGGCTACTGCAAAAAAAGTTGTTTCCCGAAGAATGTAATTGGGACGAAGATGAACTTGCTGATAGAGAAACATATATTTTGCTGAAATATGCGATAAAACATCGGTACGTAAAAGAGGCATTGCAATATAAGAAACAATTAAAGAGTGTAAAGTACAAAAATAAAAGATATTGTAAGTACTTATTAGGTCGAATTACTTGTTTATTGTTATCCATAAAAATGTGATTCACCTTCCCAATTCACATCCTCATGACCCCGACACGCAATGAAGCATTTAGAATGTAAATGAGTAAAAAACAATATACTGATATAATAACAACCACCCGCAATGAGTGGTTAAAAAGTGATATTTGACATAGTGATAGACAAAAAAAATTTTTTCGCATCAATACATCATTCCGAATAGCCAAAGCGGGATTTTGTTGCCAATACCCACATCTATTCCGTCTGCGATTATATAGCTGTCTGAAATATCGGCGATTTGAGTATAGTTTTTGCTTTTTCCTCCTACTTCGAAAAGGTAGTGATTGTCAACTTGCAGGTCCCCGGCTTGGGGCATCGCTAATTTATGAGAACTAAGCATATTGGATGCGAAAGTTTCGCGCAGAGTACCTAAATCAACATTAGGAGATAAGGCGTACATCAAATTGGTATTGTCAAATAAAATTTTTTCCGGTTTCTGCAATATTTTCATGCCGGTCGATTTTTGGTACAAACGCCTAATCAGTCCTGCTTTTTGCATCAAATCTAACATCTTGTACACGCTATCTCTGGAGGATTCCAATTTCTTTGCTAAATCCGATACATTGAGTGTATATGGGTTGAGTTCTGCCAAGATGCCCAATAGTATCTTTATCTTATACACCAATTCATAAGACACATTGGCTATTGCCGGCATCTCTACTTGAATAATGGAATTGACAACATTCTCCAGCCGATTAGCAAAGCCATCTCCTTCTTCTTTATAAAATGGGTAGTAGCCATGGTTAAGATATGCTTCAAAATACTTAAATACAGGCAGTTGATTTGTGATATGAGCTGCAATAGAAGGATGGTTTTGAAGTATATCAACTAAAGAAATAGGGGCCAAAATAGCAACTTTTTCCAATTCTAAAAACTCGCGGAAACTTAATCCCAACATTGTATATACTCTACATCTGCGTGATAAATCGGCTTCTGTCTCGCTTAACTGTAGCATCGAAGATCCTGTAACTACCACATGTAGTTTTGGGTAAGCATCATATATTTCCTTGATTTCTTTATCCCAACCATGGTATTTATGTACCTCATCTAAAAACAAATGAGTTACACCATGAGACACGCTATATTCCGCCAAATCAATTATCGAGTGTGTAGCAAACCAAGATTTATCCACGGAAGCATAGAATGCTTTTGATTTGTCATCAAAAGTGCGCTTGATATGCTGAATAAGCATCGTTGTTTTGCCAACCCCTTTAGGCCCTTTCAGGAGAATAAGACGATTATCCCAATTGATTTGGGAATATAGATACCGTATGAAATCTAATGTAACCTCATCCAAAAGATGCAGGTACATGGCGTTTAAGCGTTGCATAATTGTGTTTTATATAAGTCAATAAATAATGCATTATGTCGATTATAAAAGTCAAATGATACTTATATTTGTGGATTGTAAAAGTCAAATTTCGCTACAAAGATATAATAAATAAATTAAATATGCAAGAATTTGATAAAATAAAGACTAATGAATGTATCTTTTTGCAAAAAACAAGAGGATTTTAACCATAATGTCTATCACTATGGAAAAAATAAAGAATGGCAAATACCTAAATAGTAAAAATATGAGCAATCAGACAATAAATATCCTTTGTGCTTCAGATGCTAATATTACGCAACCCCCGAGAAACCATGGAATGTGATGTATTATAAGATGCCATATAAATGGTTGTGGCAAAAATACAAGCGCCTATCACCTTGGTGGTACATCTTGTCATCCAGACCTAAGCGCAAGACATTCAATTATCTCATCAAACGCTATCTGCTATGGCCATTAGGCATTATGTATAAAAAACAATATATAGACTAATTTACAAATGCCATCATAAACACAAAAACACCTCACGGGAGGTTATCCCGCAAGATGTTCTTTGACATAATGTAATTTGATATAGATTAGAGTAGCGGAGTCATATAAACAGGCACCATCAAGGTTTCTCCGTCTTTACGCAGATCTTTGGTATAAACTAAGTACCGATTGCCGATGCGAGAGGAGTATTTCTTGCAAAATTCGTCTAACGAAGTATGGGTTTTATAACCGGATGATTTCACTTCTATCGGACAAATCTTATTACCTCGCGATAACAAGAAATCTATCTCATAATTGTGTTTGGGGTCTTTGGGAAAGGTATAGTAGAAAAGTTGATTCCCCGATGCCGTTAACATCTGAGCTATCAGGTTTTCATACACATAACCGAGATTGGCATCTAACTTGTCATTAAGTAATTTGTCATAGATAACATTTTCGGTGAAATCTTTGTCCCAAAAACAAAGTGTAACGAACAAGCCTGTGTCGACGATAAATATCTTATATACATTTACATCTTCGGTAAGCAACATGCCAACATTAGGGTCGTTGGAATGATACGCAACATTTACTGTCATTGAATCCTTCATCATCGCAACTATTTCACTAACGGAATCTGCACGGTCGTTTTTCAATACCGTTGATACTTGATAGCGTGACACATTGTTCATGAGTTGAGCAGGAGCCGCTTTGAAAAGCAATTCGGCTTTACCCGTAGAATCTAATTTCTGGAAATCTTCCAGATATAATTCAATTATTTCACGCTTTGTCTGGTCTACCAAACTAAGGTTAGTGGTGTCCAAATAAGTGTTCACGGCTTGTGGCATACCGCCTACCATCATATATAGACGCAGTTCTCGCATCTTGGTTCGTGTAAGTGCATCACCTACGGATATTCTGGCATCCAATTGCTGTTGTAATAAAGGAATAGTTGCTGTGTCGCCCAATGCCCAACGGAACTCTTCATAATCCATAGGGTACATATTCAAGCGTGTTTCCTCGCTTGGAATGGTGATATGTTTTGTATTCTTCTTAATACTTATGAGAGAACCTGTTTCTATATAATCGTAACGCCCATCTTGTACCAAGTACTTGATTGCTTGGCGGGCTTTGGGGCACTGTTGTATCTCATCAAAGATAATAACAGACTTGCGATTATGTAACACAACCCTGTAATGTTGTTGGAGATAGGTGAAAATATCATTAAGATTATTAAGATCGTTCCACAAATCAAGGACTTTTTGTTCTGCTTTGTTAAAATCAATGAGAATGTATGACTCATACTCATTTTTGGCGAATTGTTCGGCAATAGTGGATTTGCCGATACGGCGTGCACCTTTTATTAACAATGCAGTTTTACCGTTACGCGACTTTTTCCACTCCAGCATTTTGGAGTAGATTTTACGATTAAATACTCTTTCTTCCATGACATAAAATCTTAAAAACGCTACAAAAGTACAACTTTTTTGCGATATTCCCAAATTTCCAACGAAGAAAATCACATTCCCCGCAAATTTTTATAGCTAAAAAACAACACCACCCGCAAATTTTTATGATTGAATTACCACAAATCCCCAAAATGTTTCTTCTGACTTATAGTAAAAAATTCAAAATATCGAATTACATTATGCTAATAATGAAAAAATATAAAAAACTCTAAAAGAAAACAATATATAGACTGAGATGATACCTAAAATTATCCATTATTGTTGGTACGGTCGGGGAAAATTGTCCTCCGAGATAGAGATGTGTATTTTACCACTCAGATATTGGATGAAGGTAGCGAAATACTTTGGCAATTATATAGGAATATGGAAAAGATGAGCCTTCTCTTTCTATTGATAGGCAGAGTCGTGCACATCGTCATGACCCCGACACGCAATGAAGCATTTAGAATGTAAATGAGTAAAAAACAATATACTGATATAATAACAACCACCCGCAAGGAGTGGTTATAAAAATGATCTTTGACATATTTCAATAATATTTGATATTTCCCAAAAAATGTAACTTTTACGGAAATAAATCCAGAAAAGTTGGTATTTTTAGGGATTTTAATCCTTATAAGTAGGTTTAATATTGAAATATGTTTCTAAAAAAGCATAATAAAACAAAACTATATGACCCAACCCATTCACATCGTTATGACGCCGACACGCAATGAGGCGTGGGTGATACGGGCGTTTTTGGAATCCACCATCCGTTGGGCGGATTATGTAATCATCTGCGATCAGTTCTCAACCGACGGAACACGAGAGATTGTCGCTGAATATGCAGAACAGACCGCTACGCTGACGACTGTTGGACCGTCTTCGGATGTTGGACCGTCTTCGGATGTTGGACCGTCTTCGGATGTTGGACCGTCTTTGGATGTTGGACCGTCTTTGGATGTTGGACCATCTTCGACTGTAGGATCGTCATCGACTGTTGGAAAGAAACGAGCAGAAGTGATTCTCATCGACAATCCAAACACGGAGTTTAATGAGGCGGAGCGACAACGAATACTTGTTGCCAAAGCGCGTGAGGTGGCGGCAGGACGAGATACGCTACTCTGGGGATTAGATGCTGATGAATTACTTGCAGCAAATGCTTTTTCAACAGACGATTGGCAGAAAATCATGCATTCCAACCCCGGTGCGGTGTTCTGGTTCAAATGGGCACAACTGATGTACGATAAAAAGCATTACTATAACAACCACGACTCGTACCCGTGGCTGTTTCACGATGATGGGGTAGAGCCGCATGGTAATTATGTGCGGACAATGCACTCTATGCGTATTCCATACCCCTTGGACGAACACGATATGACTTATGTTGAAGATTTCCGGGTTCTGCATCTTGGTCCGGCGCCGCTTAACAGAGTGAAAGCCAAAGAGCGGTTCTATATGTTTGTTGATTGGCAGGTGAATCATCGTCCGCCTTATTCATTAGGTCGCGCCTATATCGGGAGTAATACATATCCAAAAGAGCAGTTTGATTTGCCACAAGAGTGGATATATACCAAAGAGAAAGATGGGTGGAGCTTCTGGGAAAATGTCGAATTAGACGAGACGCATTGTTGGATGGACGATTATATTTATGAGCGGTTGGACAAATACCCGATGAAAACGCTTGCTAAACTACAAATTTGGACGCCGGAGTTCTTGGAGTACTACCACATAAAAGATCCGCGTCCGTGGTATGTGAAACTCGTTCATCTATATATTGATAAGACGCGATCTAATAGGAGGAATATATTGGTTCGAGCCATCGATAAGGCTCTACGCAAATTTGTAAAAAATTAAAAACCGACAGTTATGTTCAAATACACTAAAAGACTTCTCTCTGACATTCGTTTCTGGTGTCGGGAAATCCAAATTCGCAGAAAAGAAAATGCCGAATTGGAGCGCATTGAAGATGAGGCTCTTGGCGGACAGACCCATTCTATGGCGGGTTTCAACTGTTACCAAACAATAAATCATAATCGTCAAGAACGCAAACGCTTGCATAAGGAAAGGCTTGCTGCTATAAGTTAGTGATATTTGTGGTCTTGCCAACGAAGCGTAATCGCAAAATTGTCATATTGGATGGCAACGAACTGCCTTGGATGAATGATGAAGGAGTTATGTTTATTGGTGTTATCCCATTTTTATTGGATAGAGACCTGCTACATTTATAATTACAAAAGTTGGACTGATATAAGACCCAACAGACGCAATAATATTGAGCGCAAACGCTTGAATAATTTTAATATACGAAGTACGCACCAAAATAATGCGTACTTCGTATTTTATTTCAGAATATACTTGTTTTTCAAGCAGGGCTCTGACTTATTTTCCAAGCAGGGCTTTGACTTGTTTTACAACATTCTCTGGTGTGAAACCGAGTTTCTCGTCAAGCACTTTGTAAGGTGCGGAGAAGCCGAAACTCTCAAGTCCCCATATACTGCCGTTCTCGCCTACAAGTCCTTCGAGATTAACAGGCAGACCTGCTGTGAGGCCAAAGCGTTTCACACCGTGAGGCAATACTTCGTCTTGATACTCTTTCGGTTGGTTGCGGAACACGCCTTCCGACGGAACGCTTACCACTTGCACTTTGAGACCTTCTTCACGGAGTAGGGAAGCACCGGCAACAAGCGTTGATACTTCCGAACCGGTAGCAAGCAATACTACATCAGGTTTATCGGCTTTCTCAACTATGTAAGCACCTTTTTGGAACAGTTCCCAACTGTGGAAAGGAAGTTCGGGTATGTCTTGTCGCGAGAGGATAAGTGCGGTCGGCGTTGCCGTGTTCTCCATAGCCATACGCCAAGCCATCGTTGTCTCTTCGGCATCGGCAGGACGAAGCACAAGCATTGAGTTCTTGCCGTGGTGGTTGTGCAGTTTCTCCATAAGACGAATCTGTGCCTCTTGCTCAACAGGCTCGTGAGTAGGACCGTCTTCGCCTACACGGAAAGCGTCGTGTGTCCAGATGAACTTGACAGGCAGTTCCATCAGTGCTGCCATACGGACTGCAGGTTTCATATAGTCGGAGAAAACGAAGAATGTTCCACAAGCGGGGATAACGCCACCGTGCATCTGCATACCCATGATAACACATGCCATAGTCAGTTCGGCAACGCCGGCTTGCAGGAAAGCACCTGAGAAATCGCCTTTGAGGAATGCATGAGTTTTCTTGAGGAAACCGTCGGTCTTGTCGGAGTTCGACAGGTCGGCTGACGAGACAATCATATTCCCGACTTGCTCAGCAAGAACGGAAAGGACGGTAGCAGAAGCACCACGCGTTGCGGCACCGGCTTTCTGCTGAACCTTCGACCAATCGACTTCGGGAGCCTCGCCTGAGAAATACTTCTCATATTGTGCTGCAAGTTCGGGGTTGGCTTTTTGCCATTCGTGGAACTCGGCATAGCGTGCATTGGTTATCTCGCGAAGTTCGATAGCGCGTTGTTCATACAGTTTCTTAACATCGTCGAAGATGACGAACGGGTTTTCGGGGTTGCCACCAAGATTACGCACTGTCGCTTCGAACGAAGCACCTGACTTGCCGAGCGGAGTGCCGTGTGTTGCGCACTGATGTTCAAACGATTTGCCTTCGGCGGTGAGCGCACCTTTGCCCATTATGGTACGACCAATGATAAGCGACGGACGTTCTTTTTCTTCTTTGGCATTGTCAAGAGCGTGGCGAATCTCTACAGGGTCGTTGCCGTTGATGGTTTGTACATACCAGCCCCAAGCCTCATATTTCTTTGCTACATCTTCGCTTGTTACATCGCGTGTCTCGGTTGAGAGTTGTATCTCGTTGGAGTCGTAGAACATAACGAGGTTGTCGAGTCCGAGGTGTCCTGCCAAACGACCTGCGCCTTGTGATATCTCTTCCTGAACGCCACCATCGGAGATGAAAGCATAAATGGTTTGGTTCATTACTTGTCCGAAGCGTGCTTTGAGGAATTTGGCGGCTATGGCGGCACCTACTGCGAAGGTATGACCTTGACCGAGCGGACCTGAAGTGTTTTCTATTCCGCGATTGATGTCTCTCTCAGGGTGTCCGGGCGTTACGCTTCCCCACTGACGGAGGTTCTGTAAGTCTTCAAGTGTAAATTTACCGGCAAGAGTGAGTTGAGCGTAGAGCATAGGAGCCATGTGCCCGGGGTCGAGGAAGAAGCGGTCTCTGCCCTCCCAAGCGGGATTCTCAGGGTCATATACAAGATATTCGGAGAAAAGCACATTGATAAAATCTGCGCCACCCATAGCACCGCCCGGGTGTCCTGATTTGGCTTTTTCAACAGCGGCTGCCGCAAGAATACGGATATTGTCAGCCGCACGGGTAAGAAGTTCCGGTTTGTTCATATAAAAATATGGATTTAAGGTTAAAAAAACTAAATTAAAAAGGCATAAAGTACTTTTTTTGCACTTTATGCCACAAAGATACTAATTTTTCTTTTCTTTTGCAAATTTTTTTCCTCATGATACACATCGTGGGGCTGTGCAGGATGATGGAGAACCACAATGCAATATTAATTATTAATTATTAATTATCAACTATTAACTAACTAAACAATGCCTTGTTCAACCATAGCATTTGCTACTTTTATAAATCCGGCAATGTTTGCACCCTTCACATAGTTGATATATCCGTCTTCTTCCGTGCCATATTTAATGCAGGCGGCGTGGATGTCTGACATTATGCGGTGCAGGTGTGCATCCACTTCTTCGCTTGTCCAACTCTGACGAATAGAGTTCTGCGTCATCTCTAATCCTGAGGTTGCAACGCCACCGGCATTACTTGCTTTGCCCGGGCTATAGAGTATCTTGGCATTTTGGAATATGGCGATGGCTTCGGGCGTTGATGGCATGTTGGCACCTTCGGTAACGCAGTAGCAACCGTTATTGACAAGTCGCTCAGCATCGTCTTTTTCAATCTCGTTTTGTGTGGCGCAAGGCATGGCAATATCGCATTTTATTCGCCACGGACGCTCGCTGGCAAAGTACTGTGCCGACGGGAAACGCTTCACATATTCGCTTATTCTGCCACGGCGGATATTCTTCAGTTCGAAAACGAAATTAAGTTTTTCTTCGGTGAGTCCTTCGGGGTCGTACATAAATCCGTCGCTGTCGGAAAGTGTAACGACTTTTGCCCCGAGGCGCATGGCTTTTTGTGCGGCGTATTGTGCCACATTGCCAGCGCCGGAGATGCAAACTGTTTGTCCTTCAAACGATTTGCCGCGTGTAGCGAGCATCTCTTGTGCGAAATAGCAAGCCCCATAACCTGTTGCTTCTGGACGAAGGCGACTGCCACCCCAGTACTGACCTTTGCCGGTGAGGGTGCCGGTAAACTCATCACGAAGGCGTTTGTACTGCCCGAACAAGTAACCCACTTCTCTGCCGCCAACACCTATATCGCCTGCCGGTACATCGGTGTCAGCACCGATATGACGGAACAGTTCCGACATAAAACTCTGGCAGAAACGCATCACTTCTGCATCGGATTTTCCGCGTGGAGAGAAGTCCGAACCGCCTTTCGCACCGCCCATAGGCAGTGTGGTGAGCGAGTTCTTGAAGGTCTGCTCAAAGGCGAGGAACTTCATAATACTGAGTGTTACGGAAGCGTGAAAACGGATACCACCTTTGTATGGTCCGATAGCGGAGTTCATCTGCACGCGGAAACCACGGTTGATTTGCACTTCGCCTTGGTCGTCCACCCACGGAACACGGAACATTATAACACGCTCCGGTTCAACCATACGCTCTAATACCTTTTGTTCGCGAAGGTACGGATACTTCATAATATAGGGAGCAACGCTCTCTACAACTTCGCTGACAGCCTGGTGAAACTCTTTTTCACCCGGGTTTTTACGGATAAGTTCAGCCATGAACTTATCAACATACTGACGAGTCTGTTTGTCCATTTTGAAATAAAAATTAAATTGGTATTTATTTGATTTGTATTTTTTTGTTTAATTTTGTATTATAACATCCTCATTTTTTTAGATATAATACTAATAGAGAGAATATTGAAATGATAGATATTATGTTTGGCTTCTACAATGTAACTGTACTATAAATAAAGTGTTGCAAAATTTCCTTTTTACCATTATTTATTTGATATATTTCGTTGAGTTTACCGTTTTCATCGTAGTCGTAATATGTTGTTATACCTCTTGCATCGGTTTTTGTTTTTATGCCAATGTGTGGCAGATATGTATATGTTTCGGTTTGATTTGCAGTTTTTGTTTTTATCAGATAAATGTCGTCCC
>JAFVAX010000024.1 GCA_017480285.1 Paludibacteraceae bacterium
AGATTCTGACCTTCGTCAGAATGAGGACACAGATTCTGACCTTCGTCAGAATGAGGATACAGATTCTGACCTTCGTCAGAATGAGGACACAGATTCTTACCTTCGTTAGAATGAGGATGCAGATTCTGACCTTCGTCAGAATGAGGATACAGATTCTGACCTTCGTTAGAATGAGGATACAGATTCTGACCTTCGTCAGAATGAGGATTTACCCTTTTCTAACAGTTTACCACATAAGCACTATGCGGAAGGACATACGAGTAGGCTCTACATCGGTGCTTTCGTCTAACTCGTAGGCGAAATCAGAAAGTGTGTAATACAGATACACAAAGCCTTCGGCATACTGAAAATCAAGTGTCTCTGTATAAAGTGCAGTAACGGTCTCACCATTCTGCTGAATGAAAACCTCTTTATGATTAGTGCAGGGCAATGCTTGTTGAACCAAATTCTTAGGGTTATCGTTGAATACGCGATATACTTTTACAACACCGTTGTCGAAGATATCTTTTGTCAATTCAGGAACGCCGATTTCTGCGCTGAAATAGTTGTTGTCCGGCAGGTTGCTATAGCCCCAACCGTTTGTTTGTCCGAAAGGTTCAACAGTAAAAGTTATATTTTTAATGTTTGCAAAGCCGTCTTGTCCGTCTTTGCCATCACGCCCGTCGCGCCCATCTCTGCCATTACAAGAGCTGAGCACACCAAGCAAGGCAAACAAAAAAATGTACAGATATTTTTTCATAGCGTAAAATGCTTATATACTTAAATAGAGTTTTCTGCAAATTTACTATTTTTTTTAGAAAATTACAATTTTTTTCAAAAAAAGTTTGCATATTGTTGATTTTTCATTATTTTTGCAGTATGAACGGATTTTGGGAAGGATAACACTAAAAAAACACCTCTTTTTGAAGATGAACAGGCACGAACAATTACTTGATGCGCTCAAATTGCATTTTGGTTTTGACGAATTCAAAGGTAATCAGGAGCAGATAATCAACAACCTAATGGACGGTAAGGATACTTTTGTGCTAATGCCTACGGGCGGAGGCAAGAGTATGTGCTATCAGTTGCCATCGCTATTGATGGACGGAGTGGCGATAGTTATATCTCCGCTAATTGCACTTATGAAAAATCAGGTTGATGCAATGCGAAACTTCAGCGATGAGGACTATGTGGCTCATTTTATCAATTCATCGCTAAATAAAACTGAGATCAATGCAGTAAAAAAAGATGTTTTGGACGGCAAAACCAAACTCCTTTATTTTGCCCCCGAGTCGCTTGGCAAGGACGAGTATGTCAATTTCTTGAAGAAAGTGAAAATCAGTTTTTATGCTATTGACGAGGCTCATTGTATAAGCGAGTGGGGACATGATTTCCGTCCTGAATACCGAAACATAAAAGAGATTACCGAGCGCATAATGCCTGCACCTATCATTGCACTTACCGCCACTGCTACCCCAAAAGTGCAAGCCGACATACAAAAAAACCTTGGTATGCAAGATGCAAGGGTGTTCAAGTCGTCGTTCAACAGACCTAATCTTTACTACGAGATACGAAAAAAAGACAGTCATGTTGACAAGGACATGATTCGTTTTATCCGTTCAATGGAAGGCAAGTCAGGCATAGTATATTGCCTGAGTAGGAAAACGACTGAAGATATTGCTCAGATGCTCAATGTCAATGGTATTGTGGCAAGACCCTATCATGCAGGTATGGATGCAACCATGCGTGCAGAAAATCAGGACGCTTTCTTGATGGAAACGGTGCAGGTGATGGTGGCTACCATTGCTTTTGGTATGGGTATCGACAAGCCCGATGTGAGGTTTGTAGTGCATTATGATATGCCCAAATCGCTTGAAGGCTATTATCAAGAGACAGGTCGTGCCGGTCGGGACGGAGGAGAAGGCTATTGCCTGTGCTACTATTCGCCGAAAGATATAGAGCGCCTTAGAAAGTTCAGTCAGGACAAGTCCGACAAGGAAAAAGAGATTGCTAATCAGCTGCTTTATGAAGCACAGAGTTATGCCGAATCAACACTTTGCAGACGCAAGTTCCTGCTTCACTATTTCGGAGAGGAATATAAGGACGACAAATGTTTCAACTGCGACAACTGCAAAAAGCAATACCGTATAAAAGAGTGTAGCGAACTGCTTGTTACTATACTTGAACTTATCGGTCAATTGAAAGAAAAGTTCAAGGCAGAGCATATTGTGGATATTCTTTTGGGTAATAAGACCGCCACTGTTCTGTCGTTTGGACATGATGAGTTAGACGCTTTCGGCTGTGCTTCGGAGGAATCGGAAACGACCCTGCATACCATTATCCGTCAGGCGATGCTGAAAGGCTTGATAAAAAGGGATGTTGAGAGTTTTGGCGATTTGAAGATAACTCTCGACGGGCGTAAGTTCTTGAAAAACAAGAGCCGTTTTGAGGTGCAGGTTGAGATACCTAAGGATGAGGATTCCGACGATGTTGAGCCGGAAATGGCTACCGGTGCCGCTGCCGACGATGTGCTTTTCTCGATACTAAAAGATATGCGGAAGAAGTTGTCGAAGCATCTTGGTGTTCCGCCATTCGTTATTTTCCAAGACCCGTCGCTTGAGGCTATGGCTACTTCTTATCCTATAACGCTTGAGGAGTTGCAGAACATACCCGGTGTCGGGGCAGGAAAAGCAAAGCGTTATGGCGAGGAGTTTGTTGAACTTATTAAGAAGTATGTTGATGAAAATGAGATTATCCGTCCGGAAGACCTGCGCGTCAAGACCGTTGCCCGCAAGTCGCAACTGAAGATAAGTATCATTCAGGCTATTGACCGTCAGGTTGATTTGGACGATTTGGCTCTCTCGAAAGGTATGAGTCTTGATGAGTTGCTCACAGAGATAGAGAGTATCGTCTATGCCGGTATAAAACTGAATATCAACTATTTCATCCGCGAGGTGGTTGACCCCGACAAGGTTGAGGAGATATACGATTACTTCAAGACCGCCGAGACCGATAAGGTGCAGACGGCACTCGAAGAACTCGGAGAGGACGATTTTACGGAAGTGGAAATACGACTTGTAAGAATAAAGTTCCATTCGGAAATGGGAAATTGATAATTATTGTTAATCCTCACCCTGACGCAGGTCAGGGTCTGAAAAAGAACGAGATCCTGACTGAAACAAGTTGCTTCGCATCGCAAGCGTGCAGGATGAGGACTGAAACAAGTAAGATCCTGAAACAAGTTGCTTCGCATCGCAAGCGTGCAGGATGAGGGTAAATTGTGAATTGTAAATTGTGAATTGTATTGATATAATAACTTTAGGTTGCTCAAAAAATCTTGTTGATTCAGAGCGACTTATGCGCCAACTGAGGCTTGCCGGATATACCTGTACTCACGATTCCGCACAGCCCGAAGGGGAAATAGCGGTAATCAACACTTGCGGTTTTATTGGAGATGCCAAAGAAGAGAGCATAAACACCATACTGCAGTTTGCCAAACGCAAAACCGAAGGCAAACTGAAAAAACTCTTTGTAATGGGTTGTCTTGCTGAGAGATATATGAAAGACCTTGAGCAGGAGTTGCCCGAAGTGGATAAGTTTTATGGTAAGTTCGACTTCAAGAACCTGCTGTCAGACTTAGGTAAGGTCTATCGTCAGGATTATGATATTGAAAGAGTGATAACCACTCCTTCTCACTATGCTTATTTGAAGATTGCCGAGGGTTGCAACCGTTTTTGCTCGTACTGCGCCATACCGCTTATCACAGGCAGATACCGGTCGCGTAGTATTGAAGATATTGTAAAAGAAACGAAATGGCTTGTCGGTCAAGGTGTTAAAGAGTTTCAAGTCATAGCGCAAGACTTGACTTACTATGGTCAAGACCTTTATGGCGAGAACAAATTAGCCGAACTGCTTAAGCGACTTTCAGACATTAAGGGTGTGGAATGGCTGCGCCTGCATTATGCTTATCCTACACATTTTCCGACTCAAATCCTGCCCGTTATGCGTGAGCGGGATAATATATGCAAATATCTTGATATTGCCTTGCAACATATTTCCGACAGAATGTTGAAACTTATGCGTAGGCATATAACCAAGCAAGAGACGATTGATTTATTGGCTCTTTTGCGTTCAGAAGTGCCTGATATTCATATTCGTACGACAATGCTTCTCGGTCATCCCGGGGAAACTGAAAGCGATGTTGAGGAACTATTGGAATTTGTTGAACAGACCCGTTTTGAGCGACTTGGAGCCTTTGCTTATTCTAACGAGGAAGGCACTTATGCTTTCTTGCATTATAACGATGATATTCCTTTTGAGGTAAAACAAAACAGGGTGGATCGCCTAATGAGTTTGCAGGAGCAGATTGCGACGGAGATAAACTCGCAGAAAAAGGGTCGTCGGATGAAAGTGATAATCGACAGACTTGAAGGCGATTATTTCATCGGCAGGACAGAGTTCGATTCGCCCGAAGTGGATGGCGAAGTGCTATTGAATAAGAACTTACCATTGCAAATAGGCGAGTTTTACGATGTGTTGATTACCGACACAGATACTTACGATTTATACGCAACATTATGAATAATAAAGAATTAGTACAACAGTTGTCAAGCCGTGTTTCGCTGACGCAACAAAAAACAAGCACCTTGCTTCAGACTTTTGTAGGCGAGTTGCAAGAGCAGTTGCTCAACGATAATATGGTACATATACAGCATTTTGGAGATTTGTCGGTTCGCAAACTTGGCGAGCGTCTTTCTGTTCATCCTAAAACGGGTGAGCGTACGCTGACACCGCCAAAGTTGCAAGTCGTTTTTCGTCAATCGCCTGAATTAAAGGAGGAAATGAGCAATGGCTGATGAGAAGATTACATTAACGCAACTTCGTAAGTCTGTTGCACGAAAGACAGGCGAGAAAGAAGAAGTATTGCAGACATTTCTCAACGAACTGTTTCAGGTTGTTGTTGAAGGTCTGAAGCGCGATGGTTGGGTTCGAATAAGCGGTTTGGGACAGTTCAAGGTGCAGCAAGTGGCTGAGCGTAAGTCGGTTAATGTCCAGACAGGCGAAAAGATTGTCATTGAGGGTTATAAGAAAGTGGTTTTTGTACCTGAGGTGGCACTCAAAAACAAAGTCAATGAGCCATACCAACATCTGTCGGCTATTCAGATTGAGGGGGTGGAGGCTTCTACGAAGACTGACGAGAACCTGCCACTACAGAAACTTGGCGAGCAGGCTGATGAGATAAATGATATTCTTGCTGAACTCGTTCAGATGGATTCTGCTATCGGAACGCAAACGCAGATGTCTTCACAAGCAGGAGAGTCAGAAACATCAGCGGAAGAAGCAGAACCTGTTTCTCAAACTCCAGTTGAGTTAGAGACAGTTACTCAAGAGCCGTCGGTAGAAGTGAGTACTGTGTCAGGAAAATATGAATATCAGCAATCTAATTATGATGTTGAGCCTGAAAAGAAATCGTCAAGGTGGAAATGGATAATTATTATTATTTTGGTTTTGTTGGTATTAGGTGCAGCATCGTTCTGCGTTTGGTATTGGTTGAGCGGAAGATTTGAACAAAAGGAAGTTGTAGCCATTGAGGCTGAAGTGATAGAGGACTTAGATACCTTAGAAACTTTAGATTCCATAGAGAACTTAGATACTTTAGAAACTTTAGAGGCTTTAGATACCATAGAGAACTTAGATACTGTTGCAGAGTCGGTTGATGTAGAGCCGGTTTCCCAAAAGCCAAAGTCGATAATGGAATTGGAACTGACTGACATTGACTATTCAGATACTCTGACGGTTGAGGAAGTTATAATGGGTACTCGTTTGGCACAAATGGCGCGTCGTAATTACGGGTCGCCACATTTCTGGGTGTATATTTATCAAGCAAACAAAGATAAACTTAAGACTCCGCATCGTTTCCCGCTTGGTATGCAAATAGTTATTCCGCGTCTGCCTGATAGTTTGGTGAACAGGAACAATCCAAGGGCAGTTGAACGGGCAAAACAATTTGAAAAAGAACTACTTGGCGAATAACAATGCAGGAATATATTCATATCAAAGGTGCACGAACCAACAATCTAAAGAATATCAATGTTGATATACCTGTTGGCAAGTTGGTTGTCATAACCGGTTTGTCGGGTAGTGGCAAGTCGTCGCTTGCTTTCGATACCCTTTATGCCGAAGGTCAGCGCAGATATGTCGAGTCGCTTTCTGCATACGCAAGGCAGTTCTTATCAAGAATGCAGAAACCTGATGTTGATTTCATAGAGGGCATACCACCGGCTATTGCCATTCAGCAACGCACAATAAGCAAGAACCCGCGTTCAACAGTAGGTACGCAAACAGAGATTTTCGATTATCTCAAACTCTTTTTCGCCCGTATAGGTCATACTCTCTCGCCTGTCTCAGGTGAGCGTATCATGCGACACGAACCAACAGATGTGGTAAGGTATATGCAGTCGCTGCCGGTTGGCTCGCGTCTGCAACTGCTGTCGCCCATAGTGCTGAACAACCGCGCTTTGAACGACCTGCTGACAGTTTGGCAATCGCAAGGTTTCTCGCGGCTTATCCGATTGAGCGACAATGGCGAAACAGAGGTTTATCGGATTGCAGATATGCTTGAAGGCAAGAATGTGGTTGAAGATTTAAGCAACCTATACCTTCTTGTTGACCGTATTCTTTCAGATAAAGAGAATAGCACTGCTAACCGTTTTGCAGATTCCGTACAGACGGCTTTTTTTGAGGGTTTGGGCGAGTGTATTGTGTTGACAGACAATGAGAAAAAGGTTTTCTCGCAACGGTTTGAGGCTGATGGTATTGTGTTTCAAGAACCAACCGAACATCTGTTTGATTTTAATAATCCGCTTGGTGCTTGTCCGACCTGCAACGGCTTTGGAAATATAATTGGTATAGACCCTAATCTTGTTGTACCTAATCCTAATCTATCTATTTACGAAGAGGCTATAGCCTGCTGGCATGGCGAGAAGATGCGCCTGTGGAACGACGAACTTATCCGTACCGCACCGCTGTTCAACTTCCCGATACATACGCCTTTCTACAAACTGACAGCAGAGCAGAAACAACTTATCTGGAAGGGTAATGAGTATTTTCATGGTCTTAACGATTTCTTCCAAATGCTTGAGAAAGAGCAATATGCAAAGATTCAGTACCGTGTTATGCTCGCTCGGTACAGGGGCAAAACACTTTGTCCTGACTGCAATGGCTCAAGACTGAGGCGAGAAGCAAGTTATGTCTATATAGAGCCTGAAAACAAAGAGATTGGCAAGCGGAATATAGAAGATTTGATAACTATCCCTATCACGGAGTTGGCAGAATGGTTTGATAAACTCATTTTGCCACCTTTTGAGCAGCAGGCAGCCCGACAGTTGCTACAAGAGATACGCTCACGCCTTCAGTTTATGCTTGATGTCGGTTTGGGCTATTTGACACTTAATCGTGCTGCTGCCACTCTGTCTGGTGGTGAGAGTCAGCGTATTAACCTTGCCAAGTCGTTGGGTAGTAGCCTTGTAGGGTCGCTTTATATATTAGACGAACCGAGTATCGGACTGCACCCGAGAGATACCGGCAGACTAATCAATGTGCTCAAACAACTGCGAGACTTGGGTAATACTGTTGTTGTGGTGGAACACGATGATGAGATGATGCGTGCTGCCGACTGCATTATAGATGTAGGTCCGGAGGCAGGGCGTGACGGCGGTAAGATAGTGTGGCAGTGGAATAAGGAGCAAGGAACAAAGACCGCTATGCTACATTCTTATACTCAAGATTTTCTTTCCGGAAAAGAAGGGATAGATGTGCCATTGTATCGTCGCCCGTGGAGGAATTATGTTGAGATTCAGGGTGTTACGGAAAATAACCTGCAAGGTTTGAATGTCCGTTTCCCGCTTGGCGTGATGACGGTGGTAACGGGTGTGTCAGGCAGTGGCAAGTCGTCGCTTGTCAGTAAGGCACTTTATAGTGCGCTCAAGGGCGTTGCCGGCAATTATTCGGCACTTGTAGGCTCAACACATCTCGTCGGTGGCGTTGAGTTTGTTGACCAAAATCCGATTGGCACTTCAACGCGCAGCAATGCTGTTACTTACATCAAAGCCTACGATGATATTCGCAAACTATATGCCGATCAACAACTTGCCAAACAGATGGATTTCTCAGCTTCGTTTTTCTCGTTCAATACCCCGGGTGGCAGATGTGAGCAATGTAAAGGTGAAGGCACTATCACTATTGAGATGCAATTTATGGCAGACATAGTGATGCAATGCGAACAATGTGGAGGAAAGCGGTTTAAGAAAGATGTGCTTGAAGTACTGTATAGAGGCAAATCGATTTATGATATTCTGCAAATGACTGTCAGTGAGGCTGTTCAGTTCTTTAGTGAGGACAAACAGACGTTGTGCAAATCAATAGTCAGGAAACTGAAGGCATTGGAGGATGTGGGTGTCGGGTATATCCAACTCGGGCAACCGAGCAGTACACTTTCAGGCGGTGAAAACCAGAGAGTTAAACTCGCAACCTTCCTGCTAAAGGAAAATGCCGATAAAACAGGTCGTGTGTTTATCTTTGATGAACCTACAACCGGACTGCATTTTCACGACATAAAAATCTTGCTTAAGGCGTTGCATTCACTTATAGAATTAGGCAACACGGTTATAGTGATAGAGCATAATCCGGCGGTCATTATGGCAGCCGACCATATCATAGACCTCGGTCCTGAAGGAGGTAAAGAAGGCGGAACGATAGTGTTTGAAGGTACTCCGGAGAGGCTTATGTCGTGTGAGAAGAGTTTTACGGGCAAGTGTCTTGCCACTAATAAATCAATTCAGCATGCCACACAACACAATACAGACCGGTAGTTTGTCGATAGGCTATTTAGAACCACAAAAGAAAGTGTTGCACAAAGATTTGTCTTTATGCCTTTCACAGGGTTCGTTTACGGCTTTGTTAGGTCCTAACGGTTGTGGCAAATCGACTTTGATGCGCAGTCTGTCAGGCAGTTTGTCTTTGCTTGGCGGAAATGTAACGATAATGGACAAGCCACTTCATGACTACACACCGCAACTTATGGCACGGACAATTGCTTTTGTCAGTACCGAACGGTTTTCGCTCGACAAAACAAGGGTAAAGGATGTTGTAGCAATGGGGAGATACCCTTATACTGATTTTATGGGGCGACTGAAAAACTCGGATTATGAGATTATTGAAGAGTCGCTATCGCTTGTGGGAATGTCGGCGTTTGCAGAAAGGTTTTTTAATAATCTGTCTGACGGCGAGAAGCAAAGAGTATTGATTGCTAAGGCTTTGGCTCAACAGACACCTATTGTTTTTTTAGATGAGCCGACTGCCCATCTTGATCTGCCTAATCGGATAAAGATTATGATAATGCTGCGGCAGATGGCATACGAAAAACAAAAAGCCATACTGCTTTCAACTCACGAACTTGACCTTGCTCTGCAAATGGCTGATACTATATGGCTTATGGGAAAAGAACGGTTTATCTGTGGCGAGCCTAAGCAGTTGGTGGAGTCCGGCGCTTTCAGCGATGTGTTCAGCGACCCGAATTTCACTTTTGTGAGCAAAAACGGTCAACTGCAAATTGAATTGAAAATAAACGGATAAATGGCACATTTTGAGGAGATAGAACGAAAGTTTTTGGTGGTTGGCGATTCATTCAAACGCTTGGCTACACATAGTGAAACTATTTGTCAGGGTTTTCTCTCGACCGACCCCGACCGTGTTGTAAGAGTAAGAGTGAAAGGTAAGTCCGCCTATTTAACCATCAAATCGCGACCTAAGGCAAACCATTTTGCTCATTTTGAGTACGAAATGCCTATACCTAAGGCAGACGCTGAAAAACTACTGTTGTTGTGCTTGCCGTATCCTATTGAAAAAGAGCGGTTTTATGTGCCTGTAGAAGGGCAAGATTTATGTTTTGAAGTGGATGTCTTCCACGGCAGATTAGAAGGGCTGGTAGTGGCAGAAATTGAACTGAAAGATGAAAATCAGAGTTTTCCGCACCTTGATTTCTTAGGTGAGGAAGTAACCGGAAAACCTCAATACTCAAATTCTCAACTGTCAAAAATCGGGAACTTGGAAGAACTTGAAAATCAATAATTTTTAGAGAGAATAAAAACATTAATGGCAGAGCAAAATAAAATAGTTTGGGTGGCAGGTCCTTGCAGTGCTGAAACAGAGGAACAGTTGCTTTGTTGCGCCGAACATCTCAAAGGAAAAGTGCAGTTTTTCCGTGCAGGTTTGTGGAAACCGCGCACGTTGCCTTCGTCGTTTGCCGGGTTGGGTAAAGATGCACTACCGTGGCTCTTGAAAGTAAGAGAAAAATATGCACAAAAAATAGGAACAGAGGTGGCAAATGAAGAACAGATGAATATCTGTTTGGATGCAAAACTTGATTTCCTTTGGCTTGGAGCACGCACAACAACCAATCCTATTTTGGTTCAGCAGTTGGCTGATTGCCTGCAAACTTATAAATCAACTCATAAAGCAGAGCGGTTACCCATAATATTCATTAAGAACCCGATAGCGCCTGACTTGAATCTGTGGATAGGTGCAATAAGGCGCTTTCAGACTGTTTGTCAAGAGGTCATTGCTGTTCATCGTGGTTTCAAGACTTCAGACTTGCAGTTTGGCGACTATAGGTATGCGCCTGTGTGGTCGTTGCCGATTGAACTGAAGAGAAACTTACCGGAAATAACTCTACTGCACGATCCAAGCCATACCGCCGGAAGGGCTGATTTAGTTCAGCAACTATCTGAGCAGGCAATGCTTTTAGATTTCGACGGACTGATGGTTGAGGTGCATCCGCATCCCGTTGAGGCTTTGAGCGATGCTGCTCAACAACTTGATTTTGACGGTTTTGACTTGATGTTCAACTCTATTAGAAAGCCTGAAAAAAGGAATGCAGATATTGAACTTCTGCAACTTCGCAAGCAGATCGATGAGGCTGACGATGAGTTATGGAACGCTGTGCTCAAACGCCAACAGTTGTCGTGCCTTATCGGTGAATACAAGAAAAAACATAACCTGCCGGTCTTGCAAACCGACAGGTATAACGAGTTGATTGGTCGCCGCCTTGAGTGGGGTAGGCGCAACGGCTTAAGCGAGAAGACGATAATGCAGATTGTTGAGGCTCTGCATACGGCTTCGGTTGAGCAACAATTAGTTAGATAAGTTTCTTATATCTTATCCGTTTGGGTGTAACAGCATCTTCTCCGAGTCGCATTCTTTTGTTCTGCTCATATTCCGAATAAGTGCCTTCAAAGAAAAACACTTCTGAGTTGCCTTCAAACGCAAGAATATGCGTGCAGATACGGTCAAGAAACCAGCGGTCGTGGCTAATGACGACGGCACAGCCTGCAAAGTTCTCAAGTCCTTCTTCAAGCGCACGCAAGGTGTTGACATCTATATCGTTGGTAGGCTCGTCAAGCAAGAGCACATTGGCGCACGACTTGAGCGTCAGGGCAAGGTGCAAGCGGTTTCTCTCGCCACCCGACAACATCCCGCAACGCTTCTCTTGATCGTTACCGCTGAAGTTGAATCGGCTCAGGTATGCACGCGCATTGACTTCGCGATTACCTACTTTGACATATTCCGTTCCGCCGGAGATGGTCTCATATATTGTCTTTTGCGGGTCAATACCGGAGTGAACTTGGTCAACATAACCTATGCTGACGGTATCGCCTATTTAGAAAGTGCCGGCATCGGCTTTCTCAAGTCCCATTATCATTCGGAACAATGTCGTTTTACCCGCCCCATTAGGACCTATTATGCCTACAATGCCATTTGGCGGAAGCATAAAATTGAGATTGTCGAACAGCAGTTTGTCGCCGAAGGCTTTTCTGACTCCAACGGCATTGATAACTTTGTTGCCCAAACGCGGACCGTTAGGAATGAATATCTCAAGTTTCTCTTCCCGCTCTTTCTGCTCTTCGTTGAGCATACGGTCGTATGCCGACAGACGGGCTTTGCCTTTGGCTTGACGGGCTTTTGGTGCCATTCTGACCCATTCGAGTTCTCTCTCAAGTGTCTTACGGCGTTTGCTTGCCTGCTTCTCTTCTTGCGCCATACGAGCCGTTTTTTGCTCAAGCCACGAGGAATAGTTACCTTTCCAAGGTATGCCCTCGCCACGGTCAAGTTCGAGTATCCAACCTGCCACATGGTCAAGGAAATAGCGGTCGTGAGTAACGGCAATAACTGTACCTTCGTATTGTTGCAGGTGTTGCTCAAGCCAATCTATTGATTCGGCATCGAGGTGGTTGGTAGGCTCGTCAAGGAGCAGTATATCAGGTTTCTTGAGCAAGAGGCGACATAGTGCCACTCGTCTGCGCTCGCCACCTGAGAGGTGTTCTATTTTCTGTTCGGGGTCGGGGCAACGAAGTGCGTCCATTGCTTTTTCAAGACGGTTGTCAAGGTTCCAAGCGTCAGCATGGTCAAGCAGGTCTTGCAGTTCTGCCTGTCGGGCAAGCAGTTTGTCGAAGTCGGCATCAGGTTCGGCAAAGGCTTCGTTGATACGGTCATATTCGTGAAGCATATCAACAATCTCTTGCACACCCTCTTCAACAACCTGACGAACAGTCTTCTCCGGGTCAAGTTTCGGGTCTTGCTCAAGATAACCGACGCTGTAGCCGGGAGAGAATACAACTTCGCCCTGATACTCTTTTTCCACACCTGCAATAATCTTCATAAGTGTGGACTTACCTGCACCGTTAAGACCTATAATGCCGATTTTCGCACCATAAAAGAAACTGAGGTAGATGTTGTTTAGAACTCGTTTTTGCGGGGTGAAATGTTTGCTTACCCCCACCATTGAGAATATAATTTTCTTGTCGTCTGCCATTTATGTTTGGATTTTGGAAGTTAGACCGCTTTACTGTTGGAAGTTAGATTATTTATCTTGTGTTTCAGTAAGATATATTCTTATTGCCTGAGCTACCATTTCCGGACACGAGCGTTTCTGTTTCGGAGGTTCGCCCTGAAGACCTAATAGTTTGGCACAAATAATATCTCCGTTTTCTTCTTTGAAACGCTCGGCAAGACGCTGTACAAGTTTGTAGTTAGCAAGTTTGGCTTCGGGTTTGTCAGGCTCTGTATTGCCGTTTTCAAGTCCTGCCAACAGAAACATACCGCAGGCAGTGCCACAGGTCTGTCGCATTCTGCCTATTCCTCCACCGAAGGAGGCTGAAACACGCAGTGCTGTCTTTTCGTCGATTTCATACAAATCAGCGCAGGCGGCAAACACCGCCTGTGAGCAATTGAAGCCTTTGGAAAAAAGTTCTTTTCCTCGCCTTGCCCGTTGTTCGATTTCTTCCGTAGTAAGGTGCTTCATTTTTCTTTATCGTTGAAACAAGTTTTTGAAGAAGTTTGATTTGTCGGCAGAGCCGGGCTTGGAGTTAGGTGAGTCGGCAAATTTCTCCATCATCTGTTTCTCGTCTTTCGACAGTTTTTCAGGAATATACACTCCGACATTGATAAGCAAATCACCTACATTATACTGTCTGCCGTATTGGTCTATTTCCGGCAATCCTTTACCTCTAAGACGAAGCACTTTGCCCGGTTGCGTTCCTGCAGCAATAGGTACTTTCACTTTTCCGCTTAGTGTTGGTATTTCAACCTGTCCGCCCAAACAAGCCGTAGGAACAGAAAGAAGCAGGTTGTATATCAAATCGCCTCCATCGCGGATAAGTTCTTTATGCGGTTCTTCTTCAACGAGTACGAGCAAGTCGCCGTTTATGCCACCTTGCGGAGCGGCATTGCCTTTTTCAGGTATGGTTATCTGCATACCTTCCATCACGCCTGCAGGTATCTTGACTGTTATTATCTCATCGTCGCGCACAACGCCTTCGCCGTGGCAGTATGGGCATTTTTTTGTTATGCGTTGTCCTGTTCCTTCGCAGTCGGGGCAGACGCTCTGAGTCTGCATCATACCAAAGATACCGCGCTGGGTATGTGTAACTCGTCCTGCACCTTTGCAAGTAGGGCAGGTCTCTGTCTTGCCGTCTTCTGAACCTGAACCGTGGCAATGCGGACAAGCAACCAACTTCTTGACTTTGATTTTCTTTTCAACACCGGTTTGTATCTCTTCAAGCGTCAGTTTGACTTTTACTCTCAGGTTGCTGCCTCGTCTTACCTGACGGCGTCCTCCGCCTGAGTAACCTCCACCGGTAAACATATTGCCGATAATATCGCCAAGTCCCATTCCTGCAAAGACATCGCCAAATCGTGAGAAGATGTCTTCCATAGTCCAATCGCTTGACATACCTGCGCCACCAACACCTTGGAAGCCGAACTGGTCGTAACGCTGGCGTTTTTGCGGGTCGCTGAGTACATCGTATGCCTCGGCGGCTTCCTTGAACTTCTCTTCGGCTGCTTTCTTATCAGCCTCAGAGTCATTGACATGACGGTCAGGATGCCACTGAAGTGCCATCTTCTTATATGCTTTTTTTATCTCTTCTGCGGTTGCGTTTTTCTGAACGCCTAAAACCTCATAATAATCGCGTTTCTCTGCCATGATTTTTGCTTTTTTAGATTGGTTTTTAGATACTTTAGATGTCTTAGATACTTTTAGATTCAGATTATTCTCCGACAACCACTTTGGCAAAGCGAATAACTTTTCCGTCGAGTGTATAGCCTTTTTGTGTACATTCTATTACTTTTCCTTTTTGCTCTTCCGTAGGTGCAGGGAAAGTAGTAATTGCTTCGTGTATCTCTGTGTTGAAAACCGCATCTTCGGTAGGTATGACTTCAACCTTATTCTTTTGCAGGAAAGAGTTGAACTTGTTGTAGATAAGTTCAATGCCTTCTCTTAGAGCCGTGATGTCGTCTGTCTCTTGCATAGCCTTAAGCGCACGCTCAAAGTCGTCAATGAGTGGTAACATATCTTTGAAGATACCTTCTCCGGCAGTCTTCATAAGGTCAAGTTTCTCCTTGTTAGTACGGCGACGATAGTTGTCGAACTCTGCCATCATACGCAGTTTCTGGTCTGTCAAATCGGCACACTGCTGTTCTAACTGTTGCAGTTTGTCTTGCAAGTTTTCTTCTTGCGCTACTTCTGCAACATTGTTTTCTATCTGTTCAGAAACTTCTTCTTGCTCGTTTGTTACTTTTTCTTCTTGTTCAAACTCGTTTGTAGTTGCGGGTTCTTGCACTTTTTCTGTCATGTTATGATGTTTGTTGTGATGTGACATAGTTATATGAATTTATAGTTGTTTTGGCATTTATATATCAATTATTTTGCCAAAACGCTCAAAACTGCCATATTGTCAGTTTTAATGTTTTTTATTCGGGCATTTGTACGCCTGTAGTGGAAAACCCGCCATCGTGATATAGGTTTTGCATTGTTACTTTGCGGGTATAGTCAGAGAAAAGCATCACGCAGAAATCGGCGCAGTCTTGTTGTGAGGCATTGCCAAGTGGTGCAGTACGATTGCTTATTTCGTAGAAACGGTCGAAGAACTCAATACTCCCGCCTGCTTTTGTCGGTGTAGGCGATTGGGAAACGGTGTTGATACGCACATGTCGTTTCTGTCCGTAGGCAAGACCGAAGTTGCGCGTTATAGATTGCAGGAGTGCTTTGGCATCGGCCATGTCGTTGTAGTAGGCAATAGCCCTCTCGGCCGCAATATAAGTGAGTGCAACCACCGAACCGTATTCTGCAATAGCGTCGGTCTCGTATGCCACTTGAAGCATCTTATGGAACGACAGGGCACTTATATCAAGCGTCTTGTTGTAGTATGAATAGTTGAGATGCGGGTAGTCGTTTCCGCGACGGATATTCATCGACATAGCCACTGCGTGAAGTACGAAATCAATCTTGCCACCTAACTGTTTCTGACTCTCCGAAAAAAGTTTTTTTAGGTCTTCAACGCTTGTAGCGTCAGCCTCAATGTAGGGTGCATTGAGTTTCTTTGCAAGAGTTGTTACTTTGCCAAGACGAGTGGCGAGGGGTGTGTTAGTCAGAACGATTTGTGCTCCTTCCTGATAGCATTGTTCGGCTACAGCCCATGCGAGCGATAACTCGTTGAGTGCGCCGAAAATTATTCCACGCTTGCCTTTGAGTAGTTCGTGATTCATTGTATCTTAGGTTTAGCAGGCTTCAAATTGCTCAAGGAAGCGTACATCGTTTTCGGAGAAGAGACGGAGGTCTTTGACGCTATATTTCAAGTTTGCGATACGCTCAACACCCATACCGAAGGCAAAACCTGAATAAACTTTGCTGTCGATACCGCAAGATTCAAGCACATTGGGATCGACCATACCGCAACCGAGAATCTCGACCCAGCCTGTTTGTTTGCAGAAACCGCAACCTGTACCGCCACATATATTGCACGAGATGTCCATCTCTGCCGAAGGTTCTGTGAAGGGGAAATAACTCGGACGCAGACGAATCTTGGTGTTTTCTCCAAACATCTCTTTGGCAAAGTAGAGCAGTGCTTGACGAAGGTCGGCAAAACTTACATTCTTGTCGATATACAAGCCTTCTACTTGATGGAAGAAGCAGTGTGCGCGGGCAGAGATGGCTTCGTTGCGATAAACGCGTCCCGGGCAAAGCACACGGATAGGTGGCTGTTGAGTTGTCATAACTCGTGTCTGTACGGAACTTGTATGAGTACGAAGCAGTATGTCGGTAGGCTTCTGGATGCCCTTTTCTTTTTCTATAAAGAAAGTATCCTGCATATCTCTTGCAGGGTGTTCCGGCGCGAAATTGAGCATACCGAATACGTGTTTGTCGTCCTCCACTTCAGGACCTTCGGCAACAGTAAAACCGATGCGCGAGAATATGTTGATTATTTCTTCTTTGACGAGCGAAAGCGGGTGTCTTGTGCCGAGAGCGATACTGTCACAGGTGCGTGTAAGGTCTTGTTTTTCAGCCTTTTCTTTTTGTGCTTCTATCTCTTCTTTGAGTTGGTCAAACCGCTCTTGAGCCTGCTGTTTGAGCAGGTTGAGTTTTTGTCCGAATTCCTTTTTCTGCTCTGCTGCCACATCGCGGAAAGCACCAAAAAGAGAGGCTATCACACCTTTCTTGCTCAAGTACTTCAGTCGCAGTTGTTCCAACTCTTCGGGCGAAGCCGCTTGCATTCGCTTGATGTCTTCAGCGATGGCTTGGATGTTATCTATATTCATTTTTAGTTAAAAGTTATGAGTGATAAGTTTTTTTTCTGAAATTCTTACAAATTTACAATCTTTTTTGTTTTTTTACAAATTTATATGTATTTTTGTTTGATTTTTGTGATATTTTTTTGAAAATGAAAATATATTTGCGTTATATATTATTTGTTTTTTTCTTCTGCGTACCATTTTCTTTGGTTTATTCTGAAGGTAACATTCAATATCGTGCCTCATTACTTGGTGGTTTTTTTATGAAAGACGGCAAGGTTGACCCTTGGGTTAAAGGTCCTGTCTTGGGTGGTGAGGTGGCTGTTGAGTTTTTGCCTACGGGTAAATGGCAGTTTTTGCAGAACTACAACAATGCCACGATGGGTGTGTCGTTGTCGTTTTTTGATTTCGGAAACAACAAGATGCTTGGTCAGGCTATTGCCCCTGCGGCATATATTCATATTCCTTTTATCAATCATAAAAAAGTGGAGTGGGGTATAAGTGCCGGTATTGGTATTGGCTTTAACACAAAACGATATATCAATACAGTCTCTGCCGAAAACAGATATAAGTCAATAGAGGGTGCCAATCAGTCAATAGGTAGTGTTGTAAATCTTTATCTGCCGGAGGTGATGTATCTGAGGGTGCATCTGACTGACAGTTGGACCTTAGGTGCTTCGTTTGGATGGTATCATTTTTCAAATGGAAGTATCAAACTGCCCAATTCAGGTTATAATATCTTTATGGGTGAGTTGGGCGTTACTTATCGTCCGAAGGCAGATAAATATGTCGCACCGGAAAAGCGTGTCCCTCGCAAATTGTATGACGGCAAGCGTTGGGATGTGGAAATATCGGCTACAGGCGGTTTTCGTCAGGCATATTATCGCGACAAAGGTTTCTTTGGTTGTGCCACGGTGAGTGTGTCTGCGCATTGGCGACCGGTGTCGATATTCAAATTGGGTGGAGGTATAGATATGTTTTACGACGACTATTACCGCAGCGTTAATGTCAATCCTCAGGAAGGCGACCGTCAGACGCTGTTTCGCAAGACTTGGCTTGAAGGTAGCGAAGTGAAAAATTGTTTTCGTGTAGGTATAAGTTTGCAACCTGAGTTTGTGTTTGGCAATTTCACTTGCGGTTTCCACTTCGGTGTGTATCTGTATGACAACATAAAGAACCTTGAGCCGTATAAGGAAGTAGAGAAAAACGGCAAGCCTTTCAGTCGTGGCATATTCTACTCTTACGACATTGCCAATGCCGGTTCGGCAGGTCATGCCGACGGTTGGCTTTATACGCGTATAGTGCTCAAATACAGGGTTACTAAACACTTGTTTGTTCAAGCCGGACTGAAAGCCCACCTCACGAAAGCCGAATTTATCGATGCCGGCTTAGGAGTGGCGTTGTAAAAGTTTTTAATCAGTCGGAAGTTGGAAGTTGATAATAAAATGTCGTTCCCGTTTTTCGACTGGGGGCAATTGCATATAGTTGTGGTATAAGTTTTTGAGATACAGGTCATAACCATTTGGTATATAAACCTTTATTCCCTCAAATTCTGCTTCTATTGCGGGTGTGAACACTGATTTTGGAAAGATCTCACCGTTATAGTATTTTCTGCCGGTTGGTATTCCCCAAACTCCGTTGTCTTTGCTTGATTTTACATATTTATCAAACCACCATACCCATTTACGGTGTGGAATAATAGATACTATTTTTCCTAAAAAAGTTTTTATTCGAAATCTCCATTTTGTTCGTTTTTGCAATGACATAAACTCTTTAAGAGATGGACTTGGATATTGTGCATACATCGTAAGTATTGAGCAGTATTGCAAAGCGTTGGCGATAAGGCCTTTAATTAACTGTGTGATTTTGTTTTTTGGAACGGTATCAAGGGCAAAAACATCTACATAAAGTCCTTTCGGGAAAGGTGAGTTTTCACAGAATACTTCTTCATTCACACTATTTTTGCGAAATATCTTCAGAAAAACATTCTTTGAGTCGGTCTGAGAATTAGGTGCGCTGTATTCATATTTATCCCCTAAATCACCTTTCTCAAGAAGCGAGATAAGTTGCTCATAGTCTTGCCGTGGCATCATAAGGTCGAGGTCGTCGTCCCAAGGAATGAAGCCTTTATGTCGTACTGCGCCTAAGCAAGTTCCCCCACAAAGCATGAGTGTCAGATTATGTTTTTGACACAAGTTTGCTACATCCTTGTAGATATCAAGAAGGGCTTGCTTCATTTGTGCGGACTCTTCTGTGGTGAGTTCGCGTAAGAAATGCGTGCGATGTGCTAATTCGTTGAGTAGTTCGGAGTCGGATTTCATAGGTTTTAGCGGGTTACTTTATTTAATTACAATGTCTGCAATACAAATGCAGTGGTCTGAATATGAGCGGATGCAGTCAATTATATAATTTATTACTTTTGTGTCGTTTTTGGGTGAGGAAAAGAGAATGTAATCATATTTGAACTGCTTGTATGTTTCTGATTGTGTGTTGGCTGAAAAAGTTCCGTCGTCAGGGTCAAAGGCATCTTGAAAGCCTTTCAAAATAGGTAACACAAGTTTTTCGGAAGTGTCGGAGTTAAGGTCGCCGCAAATGAAACGCAGTTTTTTCCGATACTTATATTGTCGCATTATTGAGTTGAGTCTTTTTAGTTGCATTTTTCTGTTTTGCGGGTTTTCGAAACTCAGGTGTGTAGAAGCGAATGCAATGTCGTGTCCTTTGGCATTGAGTGTGGCTACAACCATTTGTCGTTCTTCAATTTTTTTATCAGAACGAGGAAGAGTATATGTCTCTACTGATTTGATATCGTATTTCGTGAGTATGGCATCTCCGTAAAAACCGCCAGTAGGGTGATTGATAGCCTTGCCAAAAACCGGAAGCATTTGTGTGTAAAAGGCAAGTTCTGTAATTAGATTTCTGTTGTGGGTTTTGGGTGAATTTTTGCGTCGGGTCATGACATCTACTTCTTGTAACGCAACAATATCAGGGTCATATTGTTTGATAAACTCACCAAGTGCTTTAAGAGTGGTGTCTTGACCATAATCGATGTTGAAGGTCATAATTCGGAGTGTGTCCTCAGGGTAAGCACAAATAAAGAGCACTAAGAAAAACAATATAGAGAGTGTCTTTTTCATTTTCTGAATAATTTTTGGAAGATGAAACTGCGAAATGAATTAGGCATCAGAACTTGTATAAAGAAGCGTCCGCAAACATTATATATGTATCGTGGCAGTGTAATGATATTGTGTTTAAGCATAAATGTTTGTATGTCTTTTTCACTCTTGAAGTATCTCCATCCGCCACGCCTTTTGTACATTTCTTCTCCCACACGGACATTTACAAGTGTTGCTTGAAGATTGGCAAAAACGCAATTGGCAAGTGCCATTCGTATCCATAGGTAATAGTCTTCTTCGCAAAACCAGTCGATTATTCCACCAACTTTATTCAATGCCGTTTTTTTTATCATTATAGTTACGAAATTCATCGGGCAACGCTGCTTGAGATAAGTTTTTATCTCCGAGTCAGTAAGTGGCACAACTCGTTTGCCTACCACATTGTCGGTTTGGTTGATAAATTCCGTTATTTGCCCGCCAAGTACATCTGTTTGCGGATGGGTTTCAAAATAATTCAGTTGTTTTTCAAATCTGTTAGGCAAGGCTATATCGTCACTATCCATAAAAGCAATAATTTCGGTTGTTGATGCCGAAACGGCAGTCTGCCGAGCAATGGCATGACCGCTATTTTTTTGCAAACGAATAATTTTCAGGTTGCTAAATTCTTTTGTTAATTGAGAAATGGCATTTTCAATGTTATTGCCAATAGGTCCATCAACAACCAAGATTATTTCATTTGGTTTGACTGTTTGATTGGTGGATATACTATGCAGTGCTTCAATAAAATGCGGTGCATTGTCGTTTCGATATACGGATATACATACGGAAAAGGGTATCATAATGTTTGTTTTTGCATTTTAAGATGTAGTTGTTCTTGATAGAGTATGCAATAAATGTTATAGAAAAATGGTGATACTTTGCCTATCTGTTTAATAATAAAGCGAAACGGATATAACAGCCGCACTGCCAATAGCATTTTTCTTGAATAAAGCAAATTAAGTTTGCAATAAGCAAATCTAAAGCCTGCAAATTGAACAAGAAATTGTTGATAATTAGTTATGTGTTTTATATTTCGTTGTCCATCAATGACGGCTCTTACTTTTTCGCTTTTTAAGAAATGCTCACAAATAGTATATGCCAAAGCAGCGTTTGCATTTGTGGGTAAAAATGCTGTTGGAATTTTCACTTGTTCAAGATATGCAATGTTGTCTTCTTCTCTACAATATCCAAAGCCTATAATTTTTTGTGTTTCAGTTAGTTCGCAAAGAAATATCGTTGTGTTCTTTTTCTTTTTGATATTATCAATGAATGTTGTTTTTTCAATTTTCGGTCGATATTGCTTGGGATAGTCAGCAAAACTCTCGTTTGCAACACGGACAATATCATCGGCATAATTGTCAATCTCTTGTTGCGAAATAGGAAAAATCGTACAATTTTTAAGTCCTTGAGTGATACGGTATCGTTGCCTTCTTGTTAATTGTTGGAGTGTCTTGTACTCATCACATAAGCAATACCACCATTCTGTTTGTTTTTGACAATCAAACAGAGTTGTCCATCGTGCAAGCATTGCTCCACTTTCCTGAAGTGCTTGTTTTGCCTGCTCAAAGGTTGGTTCTTCCTTGTATGGATTGCCTTGCCAAATAACAGTTCCTTGATATGTGTGCCAATTTTCGTTCATTCGTTTTTGAGGTATTTCTTTTTGTCTTTATCTTCATTATGAAACAAATGAAACAAAGCATTTTTGAACCAATGGGAAGCCCCGACAAAGAAACGGGCGTTATATTTTCTGCCTAATTGAATGAATTCCCATAGTGGTTTTATTCCGTATGAAGCGGCAATACGAAGTGAATACATAATGGAGTGTTCGTATTGTTTTTCTCCGTTTTCTCGTAGGAATAAGTTTGTTCGTAGCATTACTTCATAACGCTGCCGTCTGCTTTCAAGGCTGCGAATATGTACCAAACTGCCCGGTGCAACAGTAATGCAATAAATGGGGTCATCAGAGACTTCTATTTTGTCGGCATAAAAAGCGGTTTTAGTAGAAAACATTACATCGTTGGCGTGCATAACTTCGTCGAAACGAATAGAATGTTCCACTACCAATTGGCGTTTTATCAGTTTGCCCCAAGGTTCAAGGTAATTGTATTTTAGATATTTTACGGAATGAGTGTTGTTTTTGTCGTATTGAGCAAACAACTGCTCATGTTGTATGTTTCTGTCGGCAGGCAGACCGGTGTCGGAAAAACAACTCTTAGAATGAAAATACACTATATCGGCTTCGCTGTCTTTATACTTTCTTATCAAGTTAAAAGCATTGGGTAAAAAATAATCATCCGCATCTGCAAAAAGCAGCCATTCGCCTTTTGCTTGTTGTAGTGCAATGTTTCTTGCATAGCCCGCTCCCTTGCCTTCTTTTGTGAAAAGGGTTATCGTGTTACTACGATTTAATGAAGGAAACTTGCTAAAATCAACAATTTGAGAATTGCTATTGTCGTCAACCACAATTACTTGAATGTCTTCACAATCTGGAATGCTACCCAGACATCTCTCAAGCAGTTGAGGAGTGTTATAGTGCGGTATGATTATAGAATAGGTCATTGTTCGCTTACATTTAGATGTTTAGTGTAGTCAAGCATAAACAGATAAATGGCTACGATAGGAAAACTATATACTTCCATCATCATCATAAACATAAATAGCCAAAAGCCGAAACATATATATTGTGTAGGTTCAGAATTATGTTTCAAATAATTCCACATTGCTTGTACTATCATAAAACAAAACAAAAGCAATAGTATCACACCTCCATTTACAAGTTGATGCAGGAAGATGTTATGTGTTGTTGTAACTCCCAATCGCTCTCTATGCCATACGGTTGATTGGACGCCGTGACCGATGACAGGTGATTGTTCCACAAGCGATAAACTCTTAATCCAAACGATAGTCCTTCCGCTGAATGACAGGTCTTTATGAAGGACTTTTTCAACGACATATACCGTTGCCCGATTGCCTGAAATGTCTTTCTGCAATACAACCACCATTATCTGCATAACTGCATAGACTACAATAAAGGTGCAGAAAGTGATGGTTTTCATTTTGGGCGATCTAAGCAAGTAAAACAAAGTCATAAGTGTAAGTCCCACCAAAGATGTCTTTGAACCAACCCAAAGAAGGGTTATGAAACTTACTATTATGAGAAAAATCATATTTTTTTTCAGTTTCCCATGTTGTAAGGCATAATACCCATTAAGCGTTATAGCAGTTATAATGCTTCGCCCCATTTGATTATGGTTTCCGCCAAGTAGGAAATAACTATTACCGTTGAATGTTGTGTATAGACCATTGGGCTTGACTATCATCAACAGGAAATTGAAATATATGCAAGCAGAAAATGCAAGTATCAAAGTTTTAACTATGAAACTACTATGTTCAGGCAATAGCATTTTGCATATAGCCCATAGGAAAAACACATCTATAGAAGTTGTCAGTAAGTTTACGATGGCATCAGTATGATGAATAACTGATGTATATAAGAGGAAAACGAAATAAACGGCAAAAAGAAGTATCACACTATCAGGTCGCCCCGGGTGTTTAAGAAAAAAAATGAACAGTATAGCCCAAGCGATAAACTTAAAACCTGAAAAGATAGCGTGTAAAAAAGGGAAAGTATCAACGGTAAAAGCATATCTCATTACAAACACACAAAGTGTGAATGCAATAAAAAAATGGGTTCTATTTACTATAAGATTTCTCATTTTAGATATTTGACTAATTCCTAATTCCTAATTCCTCATTAGAAATAAGTTTGCCTATTTGTTCGTCAGCAACGGGTAGTTTGCCACTCGTTGCATTCAGTCCCGCAGCAGGTGTAAATGTCAATTCTCCGAAAATGATATTGCCTTGTTCTATATAGAAATCTACTCTAACGAATGGAAAAGGTTGGCATAACTTTTCTGCATATAAAATCATTTGTTGCCAAACCTCTGTTGCCGGTATCCAAACTTGTTGGTTATTTGAGAGTGCAAGTCCGTCTTTTGTAAAGTTGCGTATTAAGTTGCCTTCGGTATCAAAAAAGTAAAATTTAGGCAGTTCTTTTTGAGTTCTCCCTTTGCAAACTTGTACATAGTGTGCCTTGCCGTTGATGCAATATACTTTATAGTCGGTCGGTGCATTTTGGTCGTCAGTCGTAATGAATTTTTCACATATTATTTTGCGTGGAATCTTAGCGTATTGCATCTCTGAAAAGACCAAATGATCGGTATCTTTATTCCATTGACGCATTTGTTTCACCGCCTGTTTGCGGTTTAATTGGGTTTTGTCGGTACAAATGATGTAAAGTCCATAAAAATAATTGCTTTTCAGTACAAATTGTTTGGGTAACTTATCAAAATCAATATCTTCAGGTCGTTCCCAAACACCTAATAATTCGTTAAGGGTGTTTCCTAAACCTTGTGCGGTTACATATTCCCTTACTGCATATTTGTCGCAGCACTGTGTAACAAGCGGATTGTTTTGATATGTATTTAGTTTCAACCAGCAGATTTTCTCATTGAGAGTTTGTGGGTTGTGCATATCAATGAACCTGCCAAAACGCATCTTGAACCATACTTGAGTGTTAAGCGTTGGCGAGATAAGTGTTAAAATTTTGGCTATGAGTATTTTAATTTTTCTTAACATTTGTTTTCCGATTGATAATTTGTAAGATTTTTGATTGTTCTATTTTAGTTAATGCCATGTACCATATAGATACACTTCCAATAGTGAATGCAATAGAAATGGTTATTAAAAAACGATACGATATATGGATATATGTGGTTGAACAGTAGCATGTTAAAATAATGATTAAGAGGGGTGCTAAAATTGGTAGAATCGCTTTTTTGAAAAAATGTGTGATTGATAGTCCTGCAGTTTGTTTGAGAAAAGGTAATCGTGTGATTGCACATATAATTTCAAAAACGATAAAGCAATACATGGTGTAATTAACACTTAGTCCGTAGTGCAGGCAAAGCCACGCTGCCGGAAGGGTAAGCACTTTTATGGTATTGACAAAAATTGAATAATTGCGTATGTGGCCTACGGCTTGATTGGCAGATGCAAGACCTATGGTGGTTTGATCGCATATTGAGGCTATGAGAACAGCCTGACAGAACATTACCGATTTTTCCGGAACATTGCCTAACCATACATTCAATATCTCCGGCATCTCAAAAATAAGTGGTATGCCTACAAGAGCAAGCAAGAGTGTGGCGTATTTACTGGCAAGTTCGCTTTTTTGTAGCATAGCCTCACGATTACCCTTGCCTTCGGCTTTTACAATCTGTGGGTTGAAGGCATTTATTATGGATTGGGAGATAAAATGTACTGCCCCTGAAACTTGAAGTGCGATGCCGTAACTTGCGTTTAGCACACTACCAAAAAAGCGATTTATCAAAATTGCCATACCCTGTGTTCTTGTTAGGATGCAACCTGTGCTGTAGATTGTCCAACCGGCAAAACCACTCAGTTGCCTAAGAAAGTTATTGTTCCATTCTTTCAATTTAGGAATATGGCATTCATGGTAATGCCGATGGGCATACAGGGCAAATGCTAACAGATTAACAATACCAATACTGATAAGTAGAAATGAATAGAAAGACAGTTTATCAAATCGGTCAATGTATGTTATGGCGATAGCCGATAAAAGTCGTAAAATGCCATCAATAACATCAATGATTGAAATATATACTATGTTTTCGTGAGCAATGTAGAGAGCGCGATAAGGGGCGGTAAAAAGGCTTAAACAGATAAGAGTTGTTGTAGCAAAATAAACCATTGTGGCTGCACCATAGCGTTCGGGTTCAATTCGCAGGAAATGCTGTGTTACAAAACCCGATAGTAGCATAAGTAAAATAAATAATACGATGCCAAGCAATAAATGCAGCAACAGACTATTGCCAAAAAACACTCTTGCACCCTGAGTGTTGCCTTTACCTTGTTCAAACGAGATGTATCGCTGTGTGGTAACGACAAGTGCATTAGTCAAAAATGCAAGCATTGAAACAACGCCTGCTATAACTGTGTAGATGCCATAATCCGACTGACCTAATGCTGAAAGAACAAGACGAGTCGCATAAAGCGACAAAATAACATTTAGACCAGTGCGAATATATTGGGCAGAAGTGTTTACTGCTATCCGTTGAGCATTTGTCATCATTCACCTTCAACAATTTCCGGTTCGGGCATAACGAACATGCAAATGATGTAAAGAATGAGTCCCGGAAAACCGATAGTGAACAGCGTTAGACCTACATACAGAAGTCTGACAAGAGTAGGGTCGATATCAAAGTATTCGGCAAAACCTGCGCATACACCCGCAAGTTTCTTATTGTTTGATTTATGAAGTTTCTTTTCCATATTTTTTGAGTTTTTTGTGTAATTTTTTGAGTTTTTTGTATAAATATGTCATATTTCCACAAATATACGATTTTTTTTGCTCTTATGCAAATCTTTAATCTTGGAATTTTGAAATCTCTCATTCGGCACGGCTTGCCGATGTGAAGTAACTTGTTTCAGAATCTCATTATTTTTTAGACCCTGACCTTCGTCAGGGTGAGGAATTTCCTCACTGTGCCATATAGTATTCAAGCACTTTAATTTTGAACAGGAAATTATATTTGGCACCCGCAAGTGAGTTCAAACTTTGTGAGTGTTTGTTTTTTGCTTCGGAGTATGCATAATAAGATGATTTGCCGTTTTCATATTTATTCTCTTCGTAACGAAGTGCTTCTTGAGTGGTTTTCGCACTTTGCATAGCAGAATAAAGTTGTGCTTGTGCAGCTTTCGCACTAAGCCATGCTTGGTCAATTTGCTTTTTCAGTTCTTGTTTGATTTGTTCAATTTGCAAGTTCTGCTGTTCGATACTAATCTTTTTTGAGCGTATGTTGTTGTGAGTTTGCAACCTGTCAAAGATGGGTATGGTGAGGTTAAGTCCTACATTTGTAGATAGATTATCGCCCATTTGTTTTCCGAAACTTGTGTTGTCAGCCCCTGCGATATGATAGTATCCTGTGCCGAAATTTACACCTGCGCTTAATGTCGGAGAGTAGTTTGCCTTGGCAGATTTGAGTGCTGTTTCGGCTGCTTTTAGTTGTTGCTCTGCCACTTTTATCTCTGCTCTGTTTTTAAGTGCTTCGGTATAAACTTCTTCGTTTGAGGGGATTAGTTGCTCGCTTATGAGTGTGGTATCTTCCGGCGCGATGTCAAAATCGGCAGAATAGTCCATGTCCATAGCCTGAGCAAGGTCAAGAAGCAGAAGTTGGTGTTCGTTTTGCGCTTGTGTAAGTTCAAGTTGTTCGGAGGCGAGTTGTGCTCGAAGTGCATAGATCTCGCCTTCGGCTAATTTGCCTTCACTTATTTGCGATTCTGTTTTTTCGATTTTCTGTTCGGTATCTTCAATTTTCTGCAGTGCAATGCTGATGTACTCTTTCTGCTGCAGTACTTGCAGATATATGCTGTTGATGTTGAGTTCTATTGTTTGTTCCAACGCTCGTATATCTGCTTCGGAGGCAAGCATATTCGCTTTGGCTTCGTCGATGGCAAATTTCATTTTCAGTCCGTCGAAGAGGGTGAGGTTGGCTGCGATATTGAAGTTTGTGTTCGAACTGTTTTGGCTGCGTGTTATGTTATCCGCCCCTGTGCTTCTGCCGAAGACCCACGATTGACCTACACCTGCCGACACGGACGGCAAGAGGTTCATTCGCGCTTGGTTGTAGAGAATGGCTTGTTGCTCTCTTGCCATGTCTTTTTGTTTGACTTGCAGATTGCGGTGTATGGCAGTGTCGATGCAGGCTTTGAGAGTGTATGTCTCTGCTTGTGTTAAAACGGCAGAACAAAGCAAAAGAGCGATTGTGAATACTTTTTTCATATTCTTGTTCATAAGGTTTTTATTTTATGTTTGTTATCGGATTGCCTCTAACCAAATCGCCTTCCTTTAGTCCTTCGGTTATTTCGATGTTTATGCCGTCGGACATACCTGTCCGGACAAGTCGTTTCTCTATGTTTTGGGTATTATATCCGTCGCCGATTTTTGTAGTATCAGTAAGCAGTTCCACAAAAGTTGAATCGTTTTGGGTATGTACAGCGGCTTCGGCAATAGACAGCACATTTGTTCGCGATTGGAGTACTATTTCAGCGTTAGCGCTATAGCCTGAGCGTATTGCTACACTATCCGGAATCTCGGCAGCACCTTTGATTTCAAACATCATAGCACCATTGCTTTCCGTTCCTTTGGGTGAGATATATTCGAGTTTGGCTCTGAATTGGCAGTCGTTGAGTGCTCCGATGATGAGGTTCATCGGCATTCCTTCGTGAAGTTTGCCTACATCAGTCTCGTCGATATTACCAACGAAAAGCATGTCGGTCATATCTGCCACAGTGGCTATAGTAGTACCTTCGCTGAACGCGCCAACTTGTTGTACGGAATTGCCCACCTTGACCGGCACTTCGAGTATCGTTCCGTTGATGCTTGAGCGCACAATAGTGTTGCCTGCTTCTTTTGACGACGCTGCAACGCCCTCTCTGACGATAGAGAGATTGTCGTTAGCACTCTTTAGTTCTTCTCGGGCTTGCTTGAGTTGCAACAGTGATTTGTCGTAATCTTCTCTTGACAGTATCTTTTTTGAGTATAATGCAGAGTCGCGTGTAAAGACCTGCATAACATTTTGCAAGCTGTATTCAGCGAGTCTTACTCTTGATTCTGCATTTGAAAGTGATTGCATATCAGGCACAACTTTGATTTTTGCTATGGCTTCACCAACTTTGATAGTCTGTCCGGCTTCTTTGTAAATCTCAGCCACGATACCCTGTATTTGTGCTTTTACTGCCACTTCGTCGCGTGGTTCCACTTTGCCGGTAACGATAGTCTGCTTTTGAAGGTCGCGACGCTCAGCCTTATGCACTTCATAGTTGACAGGCTTTGGTTGTTGGCGTTTCCAAAGGGAATAGAAAGTTGCTATTACGCCTGCTAAGAGTAGTGCAAGCAAGAGCCATTTAGATATTGTTTTCATTGCAATTTTGTTTGTGCTCAACGAGTTTTGAGCAGTTAATGTTATTATTCTTCGCTTAATGCTTCGATGGGTTTTATTTTAAGTGCTCTTATGGTAGGCAGTAGTCCTGCCAAGATGCCTATAATGACAATGATGATAAGGCATGCGATAGCCGTCTGGAAACTTACTTGCGGGTTTTTAATAAAATTGTCGGACGCTGCCAAAACGGGTTCAATAAGTGTGATAATGCCTATGCCTGTCATAATGCCGAATAGTCCGGCAATGGAAGTCAAGAATACACTTTCTGCAATTATCTGCCGTGCTATAAGCCAAGGTGAGGCACCGATAGCCCGTCTGATGCCTATTTCTTTGGTTCGTTCTCTGACCGTAACGAGCATAATGTTGCTTACACCGACGGCACCGGAAACGAGTGTGCCTAAACCGATAAGCCAGATAAGTGCCGATAGCCCTATTTTAAGGTATTTGAGTGCTTTCATCTGTTCTTCGGCATTAAAACTCCAGATGGCTTTTCCGTCGTCGGGGGCAATATGATGGCGTTGTTTGAGAACTGCTTCAATGTCTTTTTGTACCTTTGCCATTTCATTATCGGGCTGACTTACTGCCATCAAGATATGCACCTTCTCGCCAAGGTTGCAAACTTGTTGTATGGTGGTAAGTGGTGCCATAACCATCTCGTCGGGGTTGCCACCGATATAGACATGGTTTGTGTTTGGTGTTCTAACGCCGATTATGGTATATAGAATGTTGCCACACATTATTCTTTCCCCAACGGGGTTGCCACCTTGCGGGAACAAGACTTTATATACTTTCGCACCAATGACACACACTTTGCGTTTCTCTTGCATATCCACTTGATTGATGAACCTGCCGTAACTTAGGTCAGTATGCATAATGCTTGTATAATAGGGTGTTACGCCGGTGATGCGGAAACTCTCGTGCATTGTTCCGTAGGAGACAGTGGCATTGCCTTGAAAAACCATAGGGGCGAGGATGCTGATGCCTTCTACTTGTTGCTCTATGACACTGAAATCGTTCATCTCGATGTCCCATTGTCTCCCTCGCCGGAAACCTTGATATGGCTTGCTTGTGGCATTGGTGCTGATGACGCACGAGTTCATTGCGAAGCCTTCCACATTGGAATAGATTCCGTTAGTCAGAGCGTTGCCAAGTCCGATAAGAATAATAAGCATAAGCATTCCCCAAAAGACACCGAAAGCAGTGAGAACACTTCTTGAACGGTTCTTACTTATTGTTTGCCATATTTCGTTCAGGAAATCCATTATTTCTCGTAGTTGAGTGCTTCAATGGGTTTGATTTTCATTGCTTTGATGGCGGGTATTGCTCCGGCTATTACACCTACAATGATGAGTATAAAAGTAGCAATTGCTACGGCAGGAATATCAACCGTAGGGTTACGGAAAGGGAAGTCGCCTTGTGGCACAAACCGGTTGATAAGTTCCATTATGCCTATCCCGACAAACATACCAATGTATCCGAACATTGCCGTTATTAAAATACTCTCTCCGACAACGGTGGTTAGGATTGTTGCAGGTGGTGCTCCAATGGCTTTGCGGATACCAAACTCTTTTGTTCGCTCTCGAACGCTGACAAGCATTATATTGCTTACTCCCACTGCGCCTGAAATGAGTGTGCATATACCTATGATAAGCACAAACAGGCGGATGGCGTTCATAACACCTTGTTGTTGCTCGTATTCGTCTGCCTGACTATTGACCCATAGGGCGCGGTTGTCGGACTTGTCGAATTGCATAGAAGGTGAGAGTACTGTTCGCAGTTTTTCTTCGAATGGCGATGACGATTCCCAACGGCTTTTACCGCGTTCTGCTTTTGTTATTACATCTGCCTGATCGTTGACGGTAAATGTCATTTGATAAAATTTGCCGTCCGTAGAGTAGAGCGATTTATAAGTTGAAAACGGGATATGTATGGTAGAGCCTTCCCAGTTGTTCCCGTTTTCGCATATTCCGACAATGAGAAAGGGTATGTTGCCAATTTGCAGATATCGCCCAACAAGCGAGTCGGTCATAAGGTCTTGTGCTGTGCGTTTGTCAATCACACAAACTTTGCTCATTTGCCGGTTGTCTGAGTTGTTCAAGAAGCGACCTTTGTAGATGTCTTTTTGATAAATTTTTTGGTAGTCGTTCTCAACACCTTTTACTGAAGCAGTGGTGTATTGGTTTTTGTAGTTGATATTCATAGAGGTGTTTCTGACAATGGAAAACAACTCTACTTCAGGCATTTGCCTTACAAGTGTCGCCTCTTTTTCGGTAAAGTACAACTGTCGGTCTTCTTTCAATCCTTTGTATGGCATACTGGTATGGCCTGCATAGACGGTAACCATATTATTGACTTGATTTCCATATCTGTCGTTAATGCCGTTTTGAAGTCCGTTGCTTGCACCTAAAAGGACAACAAGAATAAAAATTCCCCACGCAACAGCAAAGCCGGTCATTGCAGTACGGAATTTCTGACGACTAATCGACGACCATATTTCAGATAAGATATTCATCACTTCTCATTCCTAATTCCTCATTCATTATTCATTATATTTCCGTCTTTGATACGAATGAGTCTGTCGGTTGCATCAGCCACACTTTGTTCGTGAGTAACGATAATGGTTGTTATGCCTTCTGCGTTTAGATTTTTGAATATGTCCATCACTTCGATTGTCGTCTTAGAGTCAAGTGCACCGGTTGGTTCGTCGGCAAGCAGTATGCGCGGTTTGCTTACGATGGCTCTTGCTATCGCCACTCGTTGTTTCTGTCCGCCCGACATCTCTGTTGGCAGGTGGTCAGCCCAATTTTTAAGTCCCATACGCTCTAACTGCTCCATTGCCATACGGTTGCGATCCTTGCGAGCGACACCTTTGTAGTAAAGCGGCAGTGCCACATTTTCAAGTGCGGTCTTGAAATTAAGCAGATTGAACGATTGAAAGACGAAGCCTATCAGTTCGTTGCGTAGGCGTGCTGCCTCTGTTTCAGACTGATAGCGGATAAGATGACCGTCTAAGATATACTCTCCCTCGTCATAGTTGTCGAGTATGCCGAGAATGTTCAGAAGTGTTGATTTGCCCGAACCTGACGCACCCATGATAGATACAAATTCACCCTCTGCAATATGAAGATTGATGCCTTTCAATACATGAAGGCAGTTCGGTTTGCCTAAATTGTAAGACTTATGTATGTTTCGAAGTGTAATCATATTTACAATAGTTTGCAAAAAGTATGCAAAAATAATAAAAAAATTGTAAAAATAATTTTTTTTTGTTATATTTGTAGCATATTGTATGTTAGAAATAGCATTTTGCCCTATTTCAGTAAAAAATCTTAATTCCTGATATTATGAAGAAGTTTTTGTTCTTTTTAGCATTACCTTTTCTATTAGTCAGTTGTGTAAAAACTGAAGATGTTCCGACAAGCGAATATGCCCGCATTCAAAACGGCGAACCGATAAAGCCGATGCGGATAAGCAAAAGTATGTCGGATTTTTATTTGACCGACTATGTACCGACACTTTCGGATACAGTCGTACTCTTCGACGGAAAACCGGTTTCCCTCAACAACGGCAGAGCCGAGTTGCCTCATAAGCCGGCTTCGCTCACCATTATGCAAATTTCCGGTGGAAATACAACAATAAGCATCCCCGTTATACCAGATTTGCCACACCGTCAGGGACTTTTTACGACTGACTGCACTCGCACTTCTATAAGTTTTGCTTTTCAAGAGCAACCGAAAGAAGTTAAGATTCTTGCTTTCTTACAGAATAAACTTTTGCCGGAGAACTTGCTAAGTTCAAAAGATGGTGTATATACCCTCAAGTTGCCAAAGGAGCAACTAAACGGACGGAGTTTTGTGCGCGTGTATGCAGTCGCTGACGGCTATAACTACAACGACCTGCTCATTCCACTTGAGGATATGAAACCCGTTACCGACACCGACAAACTAAACCGGCACGACAACGAGGCACAAGTGCTCTATTCGCTTATGCTCGACCGCTTCGAAAATGGAAATCAGCAAAACGACAAACCTCTAAATAGCGTCGAAGTGTTGCCAATCGTCGATTATTTCGGAGGCGATATCAAAGGGTTGGAAAACAAGATTAACGAAGGCTTCTTTGACTCGTTGGGCGTTACGACCATTTGGGTATCACCTATCACACAAAACCCATACGACGCTTGGGGATATTATACCTTCCCCTCGCCAAAAGATTGCAAGTACTTAGACCGCAACGGCAATGCTCCGCAATTCACCAAATTTTCGGGTTATCACGGCTATTGGCCCATTTATGCGACAAAAGTTGATGAGCGTTTCGGTACCGATGAGGAACTTCACCAAATGTTAAGTTCGGCACATGCGCATAATCTGAATGTAGTACTTGACTATGTGGCTAACCACATGCATATCAACTCGCCGACCTTGCAGGAACACCCCGATTGGGTAACCGACAGTATCTTGCCCGATGGCAGACTCAACTTCGAACTCTGGGACGAACAACGACTCACTACTTGGTTCGACCGACATATACCTACGCTTGACCTTGAGAGACCGGAAGTTTATCAACCAATGACCGACTCGGCTCTCTATTGGCTTGAGAACTTTGAGTTCGACGGTTTCCGCCACGATGCCTGCAAGCATATACCCGAATGCTATTGGCGCACCTTCACGCAAAAAATGAAAACTCGTTTCCCCAACCGTCATCTGTGGATGATTGGCGAGACTTACGGTAGTCCCGAACTCATAGGCTCGTATGTTAAGAGTGGTATGCTCGATGCACAGTTCGATTTCAATGTATATTACACCATAGTTGATGCTTTTTTGAAACCTAATGGCGATTTGAGAAATTTGGCTCGTGTGCTCGAAGAGAGTATGGTGGCATACGGTGCGCATCATACAATGGGTAACATAAGTGGCAACCACGACAATGCCCGTTTCATATCTCTTGCCGGTGGTGCACTCAGCCCTGACGAAGATGCCAAAGCAGCAGGTTGGAGCAGACAAGTAGGTGTGGGCAATGCCGAAGTTGCTTACAAGAAAGCAATGCTACTGCAAGTTTTGAACTTCACTATACCCGGAGTCCCCTGTATCTACCAAGGCGACGAGTATGCTGAACCCGGTGGAAACGACCCTGACAACAGAAAACCGCTACGCTACGAACGACTTACGGATAAAGAGAAGGATTTCCGACAAGAAGTGGGGAGTCTCAGTCTGATGCGTCGTAGTTCGATGCCACTACTTTATGGCGACTACCGACTTGTTGAGGCTACAGAAGATGTACTTTGCTTTGAGAGAATATATATGGGTAAAAAAGTAGTGGTGGCTATAAACAAATCGCTTCAACAAAAAACACTCTCAACAGGTGAAACGCTTGAAGGGTTATCTTATAAAATCTCAGAATTATGAAAAAAATAGTTTATATGTTGGTATGTCTTGCCTGCCTGAGTGCTTGTACGCTAAACCGCAGGGAAGAAATTAGACTCAAAGAGTGGCAGTTCTGCATGGAGCAAGACTCGATGCAAATGCCCGAGGAAGGTTGGCAGCAAGTTACTCTCCCTCACGATTGGGCTATAACAGGAGAGTTCTCACGCGACAATGACTTGCAGAATGTGGCAATTACACAGAACGGCGAAGTCGTCCCATCGCTCAAAACCGGCAGAACAGGCGGTCTGCCATACACAGGGGCAGGGTGGTATAAAACCAATATATCCCGCAAGAAAGGCGATAACAGCCATTTCACACTCTATGTTGACGGAGCAATGTCTGAAGCCCGCGTTTATGTCAATGGTGTGGAAGCGGAGTTTTGGCCATACGGCTACAATGCCTTCTTTGTAGAGATAACCGACTTGCTCAAAAACGGTTGCAACGAACTCAGTATCCGTTTGGAAAATCGCCCTGAGTCGTCAAGATGGTATCCCGGCGCAGGACTGTTTCGTTATGTCAGCCTCATCAAAACAAAACCTACACATGTCGCTGTTTGGGGACAACATATAGCAACTAACGTAATAAAAGATAACAAGGCAACTGTTTCTGTCAAGACAACTGTTGATGCCAAGCAGGGTACACTTTTGCAAGTGCGTACCGTTATCAAACACGGCAGTCGCCGAGTGCAGGAAAAAAAGAGTACTTATCGTGTTGGCACGAAGCCATTGGAACAGATATTTGAGATAGAAAATCCTTCGTTATGGTCGCCCGAGACGCCTGATTTATATATAGCAAGATGTTACATATATGAAGACGGAACTTGTGTTGACAAGGTTGAACAAACATTTGGTATCCGCACGGTTTCCATAGAACCTAATGTAGGTTTTCGCTTGAACGGCGAAGTAAGGAAATTCAAAGGTGTATGCTTGCACCACGACCTCGGACCACTCGGTGCAGCCGCTTATCGAGATGGCATAAAACATCAGTTGGAAATGCTCAAAGACATGGGTTGCGACGCTATTCGTACTACTCATAATATGCCCGCTTCGGATTTTGTTGATTTGGCTGATTCAATGGGCTTTATGTTACTTGTTGAACCATTTGACGAGTGGGAATGGGGTAAATGTAAGAACGGATATAACCGCTTCTTTGAAAAAGTGGAAGAAGGAGAGACCCTCACTTGGGCAGAGCGGGACATGGTCAATATGCTCCGGCATTTCCGCAGTCATCCATCGGTTGTTATGTGGTCGATAGGAAACGAAGTGCCGACACAATGCTCGCCACAAGGATATAAAGTGGCAAAATTCTTGCAAGACATATGTACTCGTGAAGATGGCACGCGCCCCGTTACCTGCGGTATGGACGGAGTTGATTGTGTGCTCGAGAACGGTTTTGCCGAGGTAATGCAGGTTATTGGTATCAACTATCGTGCTCACCGTTATGAGGAGATCTACGATGCCACACCGCAGAAGTTGGTGCTTGGTTCAGAGACAGCATCTACCGTCTCTTCGCGTGGAGTATATAAACTGCCGGCGGTAAAAGACAGCAACGACAAAGTATGCAATGTACCGAAGCCGAATGGCAACTCTGAGACTAACCAATGTACAGGATATGATTTGGAATACTGCCCTTGGAGCAACATACCTGACGACGACTTTGCAAACATGGACGATTTCCCATGGACTATCGGGCAGTTTGTCTGGACGGGCTTTGACTATTTGGGCGAGCCTTCGCCTTGGGATACTGACGCTTGGCCATCACACTCGTCGTATTTCGGAATTATCGACTTAGCATCTATTCCTAAAGACAGATACTATCTCTATCGTAGTCAGTGGAACAAAAAAGAGCATACACTGCACTTGTTGCCACATTGGAACTTTTCAGAAGGTGATACACTGCCTGTGATGGTTTATACAGATTATGCAGAAGTTGAACTATTCTTGAACGACTCGTCTTTAGGACGGCAACATTTCCTGACCAAAGAAGAGGCAGAACAAGATTTGCGCTGGGGAAAATGTCGCAGATACCGTCTTATTTGGGACGATATTGCATGGCAGGCAGGCGAGTTAAAGGCTGTAGCATACGATGCCGAGGGCAAAGCCGTTGAGACCACAGTCTTTCGCACAGCAGGTGAGCCTAAACAACTGAAAATTGAAAACCATAAGACCGGTTCGCTGTCGTATTTGGAAGTGTCGGTTGTTGACAAAGACGGCAACCTTTGCCCAAAGGCTAACCTGCCGATAAACATAAAAGTTGAAGGTAGCGGGAAGATGTTAGGTGCCGCCAATGGTGATGCTTGCTGTCTAATTCCATTCCAAAGTCTCAACCAACAGACCTTTAATGGGAAAATGACTATTGTTGTTGAGGGTAGTTGTAATGTAACTGTTTCCTCTGACGGTTTGTCCACAACTTCATATCGAGTATGGAACTGGTAGATGTAAGCCTCTGAAAATATCTGTAAAATCTAAAAATTCTATAATATCTAAAAATCTAACAGAAAATGAAAAAACTTCTGATTTTGATGCTTGCAGTGCTGACTATGTCGTCGTGTTGCAAGAAACAGCCGGAACAGATAGTACGCTCGCACGCAGATTGGGTATATGACGCTACTATCTATGAGTTGAACACTCGTCAGTTTACTCCCGAAGGCACATTCCTTGCCGCCGCCGAACAACTTGACAACTTGAAAGAGTTAGGGGTTGATATTATTTGGATAATGCCCTTGCAACCTATTGGTGAGGCTACCCGTAAAGGTTCGCTCGGTTCGTATTATTCAATTAAGGACTATTGTGCTTTCAATCCTGAGTTTGGTACGCGCGAGGACTTTATGGTGTTCCTCAATAAGGCTCACAGTCTCGGTATGCATGTTATTCTTGACTGGGTGGCAAACCACACTGCACCCGACCATGCTTGGACACAAAACGAAGGTTGGCACTACCGCGATTCGCTTGGTAATCTCATGGTTCAGTACGACTGGACAGATATCTCCAAACTCAACTATGAGAACGAAGATATGCGCCACGCTATGCTTGAGCAGATGATGTGGTGGGTTGATAGCATCGGAATAGACGGTTTCCGTTGCGATGTCGCTATGGAAGTACCTACTGATTTCTGGGAGTGGGCTTTTGACAGTATTCGTGTTAATCATCCGGAACTATTCACTTTGTGCGAAGCAGAGGAAGTTGATTTAACTCAAAAGGCATTCGAGATGTACTATGGTTGGAACCTGCATCATCTGTTGAACGAAGTGGCTCAACAGAAAAAAGGTGTAAGCGACCTTTGGCAGTATTTTCAAGAGGCAGACTCGCTGTATCCGTATGATGCTATCCGTATGAACTTCACTTCCAATCACGACGAAAACTCGTGGTCAGGTACAGAGTATGAGCGTATGGGCGATGCTGCCGCAGAGATGGCTGCATTCACTTATTTCATTCCCGGTATGCCACTTATCTATACAGGTCAGGAAACGGGCAACAACCACCGCTTGGCTTTCTTTGAGAAGGATTGCATTGACCGTGTGCCGGAAGCACCACAGTATGAGATGTATCAGTCGCTCAATAACCTGCGTAAGGAAAACAGCGCATTGCTCTCTAACGAACTTGGTGCGCCGATGTTGCCAGTCGAAACAGATAACGACAAGATTTTCGCTGCCTTCCGTCAGAACGATGAGAACACTGTTGTTGGTTTTTTCAATTTTTCGGACACGATACAAACATTCACTGCTCAGACATCGGGTTTGGCTGGCGAGTATCATTGCGATTGCGGAATGCCTATAACGCTTGGTGATGAGGACAAGATAACTCTTAAACCGTGGGAATACTTGATATATATGAAATGATATTAGGTTAGTAAAAAATATCGGTCATTATCAAAAACTAATGACCGATATTTTTGTTCTTTTCTGTAATATCTTATTCGCCTATTTCAAGCGATAATTGCTCTGCGCCTGCTTGCAGGGCTGATGATTGTTCTGTATCTGTTTGAAGATTTGATCCGAGCAGGAAACCATACTTATACACTTTCGGTTCAATATGTGCCGCAAGCACGCGCAATGCTGCTTTCAGGTTATCCCACAGCCGCATATATTCTTTATCCTCGCTGTCAGGGTTCATTCTGCCTTTGCCGTCCGTACCCTGAAAATACCGCCGCATGTCGTAATACGAAGCATCCGCTTGGGCATCCGGCTGACTATGGTAGTACCGCCATAACTCACGCCCTGCATCCATCACAGCGTGGGCTTCGGGGGACATGGCTTGCAAGGGTATCAACTCCCCCGCCCCGCTTGCGGGGAGGGGGTAGGGGGCGGGGCTTTCATTGCATTGAGAGAACAAGTCGGGCTCTGCCGCACTCGAGTACGAGTGCGTACCCGTTATTTTCCCCGCAAGGTAATCCGACATAAAATGCGAAGTAAACAGCGACTGCGCACCCACCTCTTTTTCCGTGAAGGGTATCCAATGATTGGCTTGGAGCGCGGACGTCCCCGTCCGCATATTGTTTTTGGATGCGGGCGAGGACGACCGCGCTCCCATTGTTATCCTGTTTTGCCCGTGAAACAGCGTATAGACAAGGCAGTCGGCTTGAAACTCATAATCCGATTTCCAACCCTCATTCGGATATAAAAATTGGTCACGGTCATTCAGCCATGTGGCTTCTTGGCATAAACGAACGGCAAAATACACACATATAGGAATCAGATTTTGCTTGGTAATGGAATACTTGGTTTCATTATTGGGTCTTCCATTTTTTAGTAATCCTTGCGTCATGGCAATATACAGATATTGATTGTGTTGAAAATCAGGACCTGTATTCCCTGTATATCCGATTACATCTGTAGTCTCTTTTACGTCGAAAGAGGATATCCACGATGTTATTTTGCGCTCGTGGTCGCTTTCTGAAGTGATAGTTTTCTTTCCTTTATAGTCCCCTTTGTGATTATATACATCCACCACAAACCGGCACATCGGTTGCCCGAGCGTAGCGCAAGAGTAGCCCATCGGTAGCGGATTAGAATCGTATCCCTTCGGTATCCCTATAGTATCTGTATAGTCGGATGTAATCAACTCCCCCACCCCGCTTGCGGGGAGGGGGTTAGGGGGCGGGGCAATAGAAGTCAAAGGAGTAACAGTACAAGCATCAGATGTTGCAGGAGAAGCAGTAGAATGATACTCCTCAGCCAACCACTTAAGATATTCTCCGTCCTCTTGCGCATAATCCATTACCTCTTTATGTTTGAGTATGGCATCTACAATCGCTTGCGGATTCTGAAAGACCAGTTTATTTTCAAAACGAATAACACGGATAGTATATTGCTCCCATAAAGTACGCTCTCGCTCATAATCCAGTTCGGGCTGCATCCAGTGGTAATGATAATCGCCGTCTAATTCTATAGCCAACCGCAAAGCAGGACAATAAAAGTCCAAAATATATTGTCCAACACTGAATTGCCTACGGAACTGCAACCCTGCCACTTGTTTGGCTTTCAGTATGTTCCATAATGCACCTTCAGCGGGAGTGCCATGTTTTCGGAGCTCACGGCGGTATTCGCGCATTTCGGAGTTATTCATTATCTTGGGCTGGGGATTTTGGTTGTGCCCCCAATTAATGGTGCGCTGTTGCTCTTTCTCTTTCTCTTTCCCCGCCCCCTGTGTCCCCCTCCCCGCAAGCTGGTTAAGGTTAAGTTGCGAGTCTATTTTCCCCGCCCCCTGTGTCCCCCTCCCCGCAAGCGGGGCGGGGGAGTTAGTTACTATCGTCTCTG
>JAFVAX010000025.1 GCA_017480285.1 Paludibacteraceae bacterium
CACCACGCTTTTTGAGAGCTTGGCGGATAACCACAAGTCCTGTATATTCGCCTGCCGCACCCGATGTTCGTTGGAAAGTGAGAGCCGAGAAACCGGTAATGGTAAGCAGTTGCTCTGTAAGTCGTTTAATGATTTCCTGATAGCCTTCAACTTGTTCAATCGGTTGAAGCGGGTGTGGCGCAGTGAAACCTTGCATCGTTATAGGTATCATAGCCGCAGCCGGGTTGAGTTTCATTGTACAACTGCCAAGGGGTATCATACTGTCGGTCAGAGAGATGTCCTTTCGCTCAAGGTTTTTGAGATAGCGCATCAGTTCCGTCTCTGTATGATATTTGCCGAATATCTCATTTTGCAAGTAGTCAATCTCTCGAACCTTACTCTCGTCAATAGCCCACAGTCCTTCAAAGGCACTGTCCGACTCTTCCGTCTGCGGACAGTTGTCGGTAACCTCGGCAAAGAGTTCGATAAGCGCATTCATTTCGTCAAGCCCTACAAGTTCGTCGAAAGAGAGACTTATGGTATTGTCCTTACCATAGTAGCAGTTTATTTCTGCTTGTTCGGCTTTCTCACGAAACATCTCAACAGTTACGCCTTCGGGCAGGACAAGCCGGATGGTGTCGAAGAATTGGTCGTTGAGTTGCTCAAAGCCGTAAGCCTGTGCAAGTTCGCTTATATAGACGGCTTTTGAATGTATGCTTTCAGCTGTTTTTCTTATTCCTTCCGCTCCGTTGTAAAGTCCGTAGCAAGCCACCATCATTGCGCTCAACGCTTCAGCGGTACAGATGTTCGATGTGGCTTTTTCGCGTTTGATATGCTGCTCTCGTGTCTGCAGGGCAAGACGATATGCCGGCTTCTCGTGCGAGTCTTTACTTAGTCCTATTATTCGTCCGGGCAGTTCGCGCTTGTACTCATCACGGCAACACATATAGCCCGCTGTTGGTCCGCCATAGCCCATCGGCAAGCCTAACCTGCCAGCAGAACCGCAGACGATATCAGCACCGAAAGACCCGGGCGATGGAAGCAGAGCAAGCGCAAGCGGGTCGGCTACAACCGCCACTTTTGCACCTTGTGAATGAAAGAAATCTGTCAGAGACTCAAGTTCGCCCACTTCGCCAGATGCCATAGGGTATTGCCAGATAGCACCGCAATAAGTACGGCTCATATCGGGCATATCGCTGATATCTAAAAGAATACCTTGTCCTTCAGCACGGGTTTTGAGAACAGCAAGCGTAGAGTCGAACATATCGCTGCTTACCCAAACGGTGTTGATATTATTTTTCACCTGCTCCCTTGAGCGGAGGTTACGCATCATCGTTACAGCCTCTGCTGCAGCGGTGGCTTCGTCAAGAAGAGAGCAGTTGGCAAGCGGCAGACCCGCAAGGTCAGACATCATTGTCTGAAAGAGGAACAAAAGTTCCAAGCGTCCTTGTGAGACTTCAGCTTGATATGGAGTGTAGGAAGTGTACCACGATGGATTCTCGAGCAGACAGCGTTGCACCACGGCAGGCACGGCACAACCATAATAACCTCGCCCGATAAGGTTGGTAAAACGCTTGTTTTGCGTAGCAAGTGCGTCCATAAGAGCAAGATACTGCGATTCAGTAAACGGTTCGCCTAACTGAGGCATATCTCGACGGATGTTTTCAGGTATAGTCTGGTCAATAAGTTGGTCAAGTGTTTCTAAACCAAGTAAATGAAGCATTTGTTGTTCATCTTCGGCACTGAGACCTATGTGCCTTTGTTCAAGATATTGAGACATTATAACAGTTAATAGTTAATAATTAATAGTTAATATTGCGTTTTTGATAATCATTCTTACATACTCACATATAGCAATCAACTAATCAGTTTTTTCTGTTTGGATTTTTAGGGAACCATCCTTTGCGGACACGCTCGCGTTGTTCAAAAAGTTCTTTTATTCCCCAAAAAGAAGAAAAAGAAAAAATACCGAGAATAACTGATATATAAGTATTTTTAATAAAAAGAGAGCCTATGGTACCTAATATACCGGCAAGAAGGAAACACCACCAACATTTAACTCCGAAATAGTATTCTGCCTTAATGACAATAGGGTGGAAAACACCTATTGTAAGAAATGTCGCGAGTCCTAAAAGTAAACCTTCAAAATTCATATCTTAAAAAATTATTTAGCTTGAAAGAGAGAAAAATTAACACTGCCATATACTCGATGTTCAACAAACCCTTTGTATGACGAAAAATCATAATCTTTAGGGTGTTCCAGAACGAACCATCCATCAGGTTTAAGCCACTGACCTTCAAAAACCAGTGTCGGCAAAATCGGTAATTCGGGATGGCTATATGGAGGGTCGGCAAAAACAAGGTCAAAACGAGCATTGCCTGACTGATCGGTTTTCAGGTATTTGAAAGCATCGCCTCGAATGACATGCAGGTTGTTGATACCTAATTGTTTGCTCGTTTGTATGATAAAATTCTGTTGTACATGAGCCAATTCAACGGCAATCACTTCGTTAGCACCACGCGACACACATTCAAAACTTATGCTACCTGTGCCGGAAAACAGATCCAACACTTCGGCATCCACAAAGTCCATACGGTTTTGCAAAAGGTTAAACAGACTCTCTTTTGCAAAATCGGTCGTTGGTCGTGCGGTTATATTCTTAGGCGGTTCAATTCGTCGCCCTTTGTATTTGCCTGAAATGATGCGCATTAGTAGTACTCTATTTCTCTTGTTATAAGATCTGTCAGTTGCAACTCGCCAAGAATAGTTGCCTCATAAACCTGCTGTTCAACCCAACTGCCTTTTTCGTCGAGCCGATAGTTGATTTGTTTTTGCAGCAAGTTGTTCATGTTATACTCTTTCTGACAAATCAAATTGCCATTACTGTCGTATTCATATTCGACAGAGAAGTTATAAATAGGTTTCAGATTTTCGGTTGTTTCCTTCAGAAGCAGGTTCTGACTGCTATACTTGTCGGAAGTTTTAACCCGAAGAATCACTTTACCTGCTTCAAACTCCAAGTACTCGTTTTCTGTTTGGTTGCCCTGCTTATCGAATTTAGTATAGTTGGCATTGGTATAGTTGCCATCTTTATCAGTCGTAATCTCAGAGGTTATTTGTCGGTTCTTGTTATATTCATACAAGTTTATGCTACTGATGATACTATCCTTATTGTAGTAAAGTTCTTTTGCTATGAGTCCGTGTCGGTTGTATTCATTCACCACTTGCGAGCGAAATTCTCCATCGGCAGTCAGGAACTTTTGCAAGACGCACAAGCCTTTATCATTGTAAGCATATTGCACTTCTCCGGAATAAGAACCTTCGTTCTCATAGGTATTGTCAATAAGGCGGTTGTTGTCGTCGTATCTGTAAAACGAAATCGAAGTAACCTTGCCGTTCCTATCGGTAGTTGTAGAGGATACTATCAAAGAATCAATGTATTGGTGGATGGTTTTGGAATAGTCGCCAGGGTTTTCGTTTACTATTTCCACCATATTGCCCTTTTCATCGTATTTCAACTCCGAGCGATAGATAAGTTGCCCGTTAGCACCAACACAGCAAGCACTTACCATTTTATCTTTATCGTTAAAGACATACGAAGAAGAGTCCATAAGGTTGTTGTCGGCATCGTAGTTTGTCTGCATTGTCAGATTACCTTTCCTGTCGAACTCATACTTGATAACAGAGGGCATGCCTTCTGCTTCGGAGTAGTTATATGTTTGCCAATAGTAGTCTTCAAAATCGAAGGTATCGTCAAACTCCTCGTTTTGTTCGCCGTGTTCATTTTCGAACTCATACTGCTGCTTTAGTGTCTGATAGGACAGGAGTGTTGAATGGTCGGCAAAACGGGTAAAGCCCTGATTAGCAATGCCGTGCTTCTCTATAACAAAGCGCGGTTCGCCTTTCAGATCGTACATCTCACTATCTGTTGAGGCAGACATATCCGATTTTTGTTTTTGGCTTGTCGTACACATTGTAAGAAAACACATTAGTACGACAAGTGCAACATATAGTATTGACTTTTTCATAAATCTATATAGTTTAATCGTGGAACTCCATTAAATAGGCTTTGATAAACTCATCCAAGTCGCCGTCCATAACGGCATTAACATTACTTGTTTGATAGTTAGTACGATGGTCTTTCACCCTTCTGTCGTCGAACACATACGATCGTATCTGACTTCCCCACTCTATTTTCTTTTTGCCTGCTTCCACTTTGGCTTGAGCCTGACGGCGTTTTTCAAGTTCAAGTTCGTAGAGTTGAGAGCGTAGCAGACGCAATGCGTTCTCTCGGTTCTTAGGCTGGTCGCGTGTCTCGGTGTTTTCAATAACTATCTCGTCGTCCTGCTCTGTAAGCGGGTTCTTAAATTTATAGTGCAATCTGACCCCCGACTCCACTTTGTTCACATTCTGTCCGCCTGCACCCGAAGATCGGAAAGTGTCCCACGAGATACCGGCAGGATTGACTTCGATGTCGATTGAGTCGTCAATAAGTGGCACCACAAACACGGATGAGAAAGAGGTCATACGCTTTCCCTGAGCGTTGTATGGCGACACACGCACAAGTCTATGTACTCCATTTTCGGACTTGAGATAGCCGTATGCCATATCGCCCTCTACATTTATCGTAACAGTCTTTATTCCTGCCTCTTCGCCTTCTTGCAGGTTTTGAATAGAGGTCTTGTATCCGTGTTTCTCGCAATATCGCATATACATACGGAAAAGCATATCAGCCCAATCCTGCGCTTCGGTGCCACCTGCACCGGCTACGATTTTCAGCACTGCCGGCATCTGGTCTTCTTCACGAGAAAGCATATTTTTCATCTCCAGACTTTCCACTGCATTGAGTGCTTTTTCATAAGCCGTATCTACTTCTTGCTCTGTTACTATCTCCTCTTTGCAATAGTCGAAAGCAAGTTGCAACTCATCGGCAGTGGCTTTCACCTGCTCGAAGCCTTCAAGCCAGTTTTTTAGAGTCTTGACTTTTTTCAGTTGTTTCTCCGCATTTGCCGCATCTTGCCAAAAATCAGGATCCTGCGTACGAATCTCCTCTTCGGCAAGTTGCATTCTTTTTTCGTCGATATTAAGATACTGACCAAGTTTCTCAACACGGTTGTTTATGTCTTTTAATTGCTCTATTGTAATCATATCACATAAGTTCTCAAATTTCCACAAATTTACATTTTTTTTAGTAATTTTGCAAATAAAACCACAAATATCTCAGTTTTTCACAGATACTCATTCAAACCTTGCTCAAGTGTTATTTTCGTTTTCCAAAAAGCGCTGAGCACATCGTCTTTTGGTGCAACGGCAAACATAACATCGAGTGGTCGGTAGGGCAATGCACCCCAGTTGGCATTCAACCGCTTACCCGACAGGCTCTCAAGCATTTCCGCCAAACGGCGGATGCTTGTTCCGACACCTGTACCTAAATGATAAGTTCCTTCAGGTAGTGATTGTGGGTGAAGTGCGAGTTTGGCAAAAAAGCGTGCCACATCTCGAACATGAACAAAATCAAGCACTTGCTCTCCTTTAGTAAACGCAACAGGCTGTTTTGCATCAAGTGCATCAACAAGATAGTTGATAATTTTTTTTGTCCTGTCGTGCCCGCCATAGACCGTGTATGGCACTGCCGTTACAACCCTGCATACACCTTTTTCCTGATAGTATCGTAAAATTGAGCGGAAAGCCGTTTTGGTTGCGGTATAAAGGTATGCGGGCGAGAAACCTTCTTTTGCCCCTAACCTGTATTCGGCAAAACTGCCGGTATTGATAAAAGGGACACCCCTCTGACCGCTTCTGTCTAACCAGTTAAGCAGTCTGGCACCGAACAAGAGATTGGCATCCAGCATCGGTTCAAGCAGTTCTGCCGAGTCTTTGCTTGTAGAGAGCGTGGCAAGGTGTACCACACTTCTTATTTCGAAGTCTATGTCTGTCTCAAACAACGAGACTTCTCTGCCGATAGTGAGTATGTCGGCATCCGGTTCGAGCAAACAGATTTGCCTTAGGACTTCCTGCCCTATGTAGCCGGTTGCGCCTGTTATGATAATTTTTGCCATGATAAGTCTCGTGTTTCCGCTTCGGAGGGGTCGTGTGGTTCGGGTATAAGATCCATAAGAAGTGCTGTCTGTTGTCCTAAACCTTCAAAAGCCATCCAAAGCATAGGTTGCAAGGTTAGTCGCTGATAGTTATTTTCCGCAGACAAGTCAATCGTCTGTCGTTCGCCGGTCTGTTCGTTGTAGATATGAAATCGGATTTCTCCACTTACGACAACAAGGTTAAGCACCATTTTCTTATGTCGTTTCCAACCTTTGACCTGATGCGGGTAAATCTGTGTGAAATACACTTCGCCAAAGCCACAAAAGCCACTGTCGGTTGCTTTCATAGCGTGCATAACATCGCCTTTACCGGTAGGTATCTTTTTTAGTGGTGTCAAAACTACTCCATCCATACAATTTACAAATTACAAATTCCCTTTTCCGCCAAGTTTGTATAAAAGGCTATCTGTGAGAGAGTCAGAGCATACATATCTTGATTATTGCCCTTATAAAAGTGCAAATACCACTCATTGACAAGTTCTATGGTCTGTTCGTAGTTGAGCGTAGCGTGCCACTTGAGCATAGCAAGGGCTTTATCGCAATTAAGTTTGAGCAGAGTCGCCTCGTGGAAAGGCTTATTATCAGTTACTTTCAACGCTTCTTCGGGCTTCAGGTTCCACTGTTTCGACAAATCGAGTACCAATTCTTCAACTGTTTTTGTAATCTCCTGTCTTGGACCGAAATTGAATGCTTCTCCCGACTCAACTTTTCCTTCAGCCAAAGCCATAGCAAGCGTCAAGTAGCCGGACAAAGGCTCTAATACATGCTGCCACGGACGGGTTGCTTTCGGACTACGAATCTCTACAGCCCGATTCTCGGAAAAGGCTTTCATCACATCCACCACAATGCGGTCCTGACTCCAATCACCACCGCCTATGACATTGCCTGCACGGGCAATACCCATTTTTATATTACTTTTTTCTTTCAGAAAACTATGCCAATACGACTTTATCACCAATTCGGCGGCACCCTTACTGCCTGAATATATATCTTTGCCTCCGAGACGATCGTTCTCGCGATAACCCCAAAGCCATTCTACATTATCGTATGCCTTGTCGGAGGTTATGATGACGGCAGTTATCGGCAATTTTGTTTGACGCAATGCCTCTAAAACCGTTGCCGTTCCAATGACGTTTGTTGTTATTGTGTCCATTGGATTTTTGTAGGAAGTTGACACAATAGCCTGTGCCGCGAGATGAAAAAGGAAGTCTGGTTTGACCTCATCAACACATTTCTGAAAGTCCGCAAAGTTCCTAATATCTCCCCAAGTCTGGTGTATCTTTTGTTCCAACTTAAGAGTTTTATACATCGATGGGTCGGTAGGTATGCAGTTAGCGAACCCATACACCTCTGCACCCAAGTTCAAAAGCCAGCAAGTAAGCCAAGAGCCTTTGAAACCGGTATTGCCTGTTATAAGTACCCGCTTATTTTGAAATACATTTCTAAACATAAGAATTGATTGAATAAGATCCTGAAACAAGTTCAGGATGAGGGTGAATTGTGAATTGTGAATTGTCTAAAACGCCTGCCAGCCTTGTGCTTTCAGGTGCAACTGCTCGCCGTTTCTGCCAATAAGCAACATACCTTGTTCTTTTTTTGTTATATGCCCGACGAAATACACATCGTCAAGCGCAAGCAGTTTGTCGTAGTCGTTAAGCGAACAGGTAAAAAGCAGTTCGTAGTCTTCACCTCCGTTAAGTGCGCAGGTAACGATGTTAAGATCCATCTGTTCAGCCACTACTGCCGCCTCGTAGTCGATAGGAATCTTATCTTCGTAAATAGCACATCCTACACCTGACTGCGAGCAAATATGCATAAGTTCCGAAGATAGTCCGTCGGAGATATCCATCATTGCCGTGGGGTGAATACCTTTTTCCCTCAACAAGTCGATGATGTCTTTTCTTGCTTGAGGGTAGAGTTGGCGTTGAAGCAGGTATTCTTTTCCCTTAAAATCAGGTTGGACATTATCATTTCCGTTTAATGCGACTCGCTCGCGTTCAAGCAGTTGCAGACCTAAATAAGCCGAGCCGAGATTGCCGGTTACACATATAAGGTCGTTCTCTTTTGCTCCATTACGATATACTATATCTTCTTCTTTTGCCTGACCTATACAAGTGATTGAAATGGTAAGTCCTGTCATAGAAGCACAAGTATCACCCCCTACCAGATCTACATTATATTTCTCGCAAGCAGCCCGAAGTCCTGCATACAACTGCTCAATGTCTTCAACAGAGAAACGCTTGCTTATACCGAGAGCGACAGTCAGTTGCGTGGGTGTTGCGTTCATGGCACATATATCTGAGATATTCACAACAGCCGCCTTATAGCCTAAATAGCGAAGCGGAACATATTCGAGATTGAAGTGTATGCCCTCTAAAAGCAGGTCTGTTGTAACAAGCACGCTATCACCGCCTGCGTCAATGACGGCGGCATCGTCGCCAACGGCTTTGACGGTTGACGGCTGAACGGTTTTCAAGTCTTTGGTAAGATGGCGTATTAAGCCAAACTCACCTAATTCGGAAATTTCTGTTCGTTGCATAGAAAAATAAAAATTTGCTACAAATTTACACAAAAAGTTGTATTTTCGCAAACTTTTGTGTATTTTTGCACCGCAATGATAAGTTTTTGGCAAATAACACAACCCGTTCAGACTGCTTTTTCAGATTTTGAAAAGGCTTTTTTGAGCATAGTCAAGTCCGACAACCGACTCTTAAGCGATGCTTACCGATATATAGTACAACAACGCGGCAAGAGTCTTCGGCCTATTCTTACACTGCTATCTGCATCTTGTTGCCGTGAAGTAAACAGCAAAGCCATACAGACAGCCGTCGTTATGGAAACATTGCATACTGCCACTCTGCTTCACGACGATGTAGTTGATGAGTCTCCCTCAAGACACAACCAAACAGCACTGCACAAACTCAAAGGCAATAAACTTGCGATATTGGTAGGCGACTACCTGCTTGCGAGAGCAATGAGTATGACAGCCGAACTGCACAACAGCAAACTGTTCGGTGTGGTAGCGCGATTGGGCGAAGGTCTTGCATCAGGTGAGATAAGAGAGATGCATCAAGGTGAGAGTATGTGGATAAGCGAAGAGCAATACTTGAAAGTGATAGAAGAAAAAACGGCAGTACTGTTTGCCGCTTGCGCCGAAGGCGGAGCCATAAGTGCAGCAGCAACACCCAAACAGCAGACTGCAATGACACGCTTTGGCAAGATGCTCGGTATGTGCTTCCAAATACAAGACGATGTTTTGGACTACTCCGACAGCGAGCAGTTGGGCAAACCTACTATGCAAGATATACGCGATGGCAAAGTAACACTACCCTTGCTTATCGCACACGATAGAGCCATACCGCAGGATAAGTTGCGACTTGAACAATTGGCAGAATCACTACCCCACGAATCTGACAAGGACAAAATCTTCCAATTAGAACAAGAAATAAAGGCATTCATCTTGCGATACGACGGTTTTGGCTATGCTGCCAGAAAAATGGAATACTACAGAGCGCAAGCGCAAGAAGCGCTCAGCATTTTCCGCCCCTCGGAAGCCAAACAAAGTCTTGAGAAGATGCTACTTTATGCCATAAACAGACTATATTAAACTAAAACTACATACCTATGAAACGCTTTTTATCTTATTTGGCAATATGCCTTGTATGCCTCACGGCATCTGCACAAGTAAGCACCGAGCCTGCCATCATAACAAAGGGTTATAAAGGTCCTGTTAAAGTCATTTTCAACCCCGCGGAAGGCAATGGCGGTATGGTGGGTGCGACACAATGCTTCGCACATACAGGACTCATCACCGAAAAATCCACCTCTGACAGCAATTGGAAATACACAATCTGCTCTTGGCGCGACAATAGCGAAAAGAGCAAGATGAAAAAAGAAGGCGACAACTGGATATTGGAAATACCTGATATCCATACTTTTTATGGCTGTCCCGAATCGGAAGAGATAATCAAGTTGGCATTTGTGTTCAACGACGGTAAGATAAACGGCAAAAACGGAGAGAAAGAAGGAAAGACCTCAGCAGGTACGGACATCTTCGTAGAACTTGCAGATCCTTCAGTTCTCGTAGTTCGCTTTCAAACACCTGCAAGCAGCAGGTTTGTAGAGCAAAACAGTACAATGACCGTAAAGGGTGTTTGCACTAAAGAAGCGGATTTGACCATACTGCTCAACAATGAAGAAATAGCAAACGCGCATGGCACTGAAATAAGCAAAGACATTACTTTCTCTGAGGTGCAAGACTATAATTTCACCCTTCGTGCAACTACAACCGACGAAACAGAAGAGACATCTGTCAAAGTGGTTGTTATGAAAACTTCTTCAACCGTTGCTCGCCCTGACGGAATAGAGCAAGGTATCTACTACGACAAAGACGATGAGACACATGTAACACTCTGTACATACGCAGCAAGCAAGACAGATGCGGCAAAGGCAGTTTTCGTTGTAGGCGACTTCAACAACTGGCAGATATCGTCAGACTATCAGTGCAATCGCGATGGTAATTATTTCTGGCTTGACTTGCAAGACCTCACGCCAAAGAAGGAATATGCTTTCCAATATGTCGTTATCCGCTCTGACGGTGCTGAAAAACGCATCTCCGACCTGTTCTCCGAGAAACTGCTTCACCCTGACGACAAATATGAGCCAAAGCGCGTTGACCCGACACTTATGAGTTATCCCAAGGGGGGCGACGGCGGTTATGTAACAGTTATTCAAACAGGCAAACCTGAATACGAATGGAGCGAAGAGACACTTAACTTCAAGCGTCCGAACAAGAATAACCTTGTCATATATGAAGTATGGGTTTATGACTATACCGAGCAACGCGGCATTGAAGGTTTGATGGAGCGTTTGGACTATATTGAGAACCTTGGCGTAAATGCCATCGAACTTATGCCTGTGAGCGAGTTTGACGGCAACTACAACTGGGGCTATTCGCCTAACCACTATTTCGCACTCGACAAAGCATACGCCACACCCGAGCAGTTCAAGGCTTTCGTTGACGAATGTCATAAACGCGGAATCGCCGTTATCATCGATATGGTATTCAACCACGCCACAGGTCTTAACCCGATGAATAAACTATATCCTTACGGAACAGACCTGAAGAACAATCCTTGGTTCTGCACAGAAGTGCCACACGACGACAATGTATATGAGAAGTGGAATCACGACTTCGAACCGGCACGCAATATGTTTACCCGTGCCTTGCAATACTGGCTCACAGAGTACAAAATCGACGGTTATCGCATGGATCTCAGCCACGGACTCTGCGGCTGCGGTACAAAAACCACTTACGACTTCAGCAAACTTATGGACAACATAAGTCATTACTACAACAACGGTGTGCTCACGGCAGGCGAAACGAGTGTGCATGGCGAACCTTACTTTATTCTCGAACACTGGGGACCAAATATGAACACACAGCGTCCTACCCTTGTTAACCAAGGTATGCTCTGCTGGCAAAACACTAACAATGCCTATTCCCAGACAGCAATGGGCTATTTTACAGACGCAAGTTTCGATGCTGCAAACAAAGACGGATATGTAAGTTATTGCGAGAGCCACGACGAAGAACGCAACTTCTACAAGGCCAAGACTTGGGGTGTGGGAAAAATCAAAACCGACTCAACAACACGCCTCTCGCGTATAGCACTGAACATGGCATTCAATGTCCTTTTGAACGGACCTCACATGATTTGGCAATACAACGAGATAGGCTACGACTTCTCTATCAACTCCACACAAGGCTCGTCGAAGATTGACGAAAGCAATCGCACAAGCAAAAAGGCAAGACCCGAGAAACTCGGATATTTCTACAGTCCGCTCCGTATGGGACAATATAAGAAAATCGGGCAAGTCATACAACTGCGCACACGCCTTATGCCTGAAGTGTTCGAAGGCAACCCTAACAGTGCCGTCGTATCGTCAAGTATGAAAGTGCGCACCATCTCTTGGGGAAGCGATGACAACGCAGTGTTTGTTATGGGTAACTTCTCGGCAGAAGATGTACTGACAGCCAAACTGCCATCCGGCAATTGGTACAACTATTTGGACAACGCCACCGAAGTAACCACCGGCGACAAGGATATATCGCTTCAACCCGGGGAATTAAGAGTATATACTGCCAAACGGCAAGAACTGCCGGAATTCTCGACCGACTACAACATAACCGATGTTGAAGAAATTAAGAGTTCGTCGGTGAAAGTCTATCCTACCATAACCGACGGTAAGGTATTTGTAGAAGGCGACATTGTAACAGCAGAACTGTTTGACTTGAACGGACGCCTTATAAACACTTATAACTCAGTCAAAAACATTGATTTGGGAGGTATGCAAAGCGGATTGTATATACTTCAACTTAAAACTCAAAACAAAGAAACGACGAGAGTCAAAATCGTGAAAAAATAATAATTTATAACTTTTAACTTATAACTAAAATTTATAACAATTATGTCATCCTTAAACAAAGTAATGCTTATTGGCAATGTAGGTCAAGAACCTCAAGTTCGTTATTTAGATCGTGGTGTAGCACTCGCTAATTTCCCTTTGGCTACTACCGAGCGTGGTTTTTACATGCAAAATGGCACACAAGTACCGGATCGCACCGAATGGCATAGCATCGTTCTATGGCGCAACCTCGCAGAATGGTCAGAGAGAAATTTGAAGAAAGGTATGAAAGTGTATGTAGAAGGCAAACTGCAAACACGCTCGTGGGACAAAGACGGTATTCGCCGCTCACGCACAGAGATCATAGCCGACCAAGTACAGATTCTACACCGTCCTGAAGGCTCCGACAGCCGTCCTATGGAAGACGAATTAGACGAAGAGCCACTCGTTCCGCAAGATAATGCACAAGTTGAAGCACGCGACGAACAAATGGCAGGCGCAAACAAAAACATAGAACCTACAACAACTATCGAACCTACCAACAGCAAAGCAGAAGACGAAGATAGCGATTTCATTTTCTAAAATTATAAACACGCATTTTCTACACAAAAACCTTAACAAAAGGTACAAAATTGAGAAAAATTTGCATATTAAAAACTTTTTTTGTAAATTTGCAAGGTTTTTGTGTGAAAATGTTTAATTAAATTTTTTATATTATGGCTGATTACGACATCAGAGTAATTGCAATTATTGCAGACAAATTGGGCGTTGACCCCTCTACTGTTACTCCGGAAGCTGATATTCAGAGCGATTTAGGCGCTGACTCATTGGACACCGTTGAAATGATTATGGAGTTTGAAAAAGAATTCGGAATCCAAATCCCCGAAGAGGAAACAGAAAGAATAAAAACAGTTGGCGATGCCATCGCTTATGTTGAAGAAGCAAAAGCAAAGGCAGAAGCCGAAAAAGAAGAGGCATAAGCCTGATTTATAATGACATTGAAAATGTCGTTGTTACACAATCTCCCATGGATAGAGTTCAAGAAGTTTGTCTATGGGAGATTGAATTTTGCAAATAATGTTTGATATGCAACTCTTATTGGTTGCAAAAAAATACAGATAACGATAAATGAAGCGTGTAGTAGTAACGGGCTTAGGACAAGTGTCAGCCCTCGGTAATAACATCCCCGATTTTTGGAAAAACTTAACAGACGGCAAGTCAGGAGCCTGCCCTATAACTCATTTCGATTGTAGCAAATTCAAAACGCGTTTTGCCTGCGAAGTAAAAGACTTTGACCCGACAACACTAATGACAGTCAAAGAAGCCCGCCAGTCAGACCCGTTCGTGCATTTTGCCACTTTCGCTGCCACTGAAGCCTTTGCTGATGCCGGTATTGACTTCGACAAGGAAGACCGCACCCGCATGGGCGTCATACTCGGTAGCGGTATGGGCGGCGTAAGCGACATCGAAGAAGGGATAAGCGAATATGCCACAGGCGACGGTACACCGCGTTTCAATCCTTTCTTCATACCGCGTATGCTATGCGACATAGCGGCAGGACATATATCTCTTCGCTTCGGGCTTAAAGGACCAAACTACGCTACCGTTTCGGCTTGCGCAAGTTCGAGCCACGCCATAGCCGATGCTTTTAACCTCATACGACTTGGCAAAGCCGACATCATGCTTGCCGGCGGAAGTGAAGCTGCTATTCATTTCACAGGCGTAGGCGGGTTCAACGCTATGCACGCACTCTCAACGCGCAATGACGATTATCTCACCGCTTCGCGTCCTTTCAGTGGTAGTCGCGACGGCTTCGTCCTTGGCGAAGGTGGTGCTTGCCTTGTTCTTGAAGAATATGAACACGCCAAACAGAGAGGAGCAAAGATTTATGCAGAGTTGGCAGGTGAAGGAATGACTGCCGATGCTCACCACATAACAGCTCCAGACCCTGAGGGAGACGGCGCACGCCGTGTTATGCTCGAAGCGATAAAAGATGCAGGTGCAGACCCGACCGACATCGATTATATCAATGCTCACGGCACTGCAACGCGTCTTGGCGACCTTGCAGAGATAAAAGCCATCACTTCGCTGTTCGGAGAGCATGCATATAAGTTGAATATCTCTTCAACTAAATCAATGACCGGACACCTGCTCGGAGCAGCAGGTGCATTGGAGGCTATCGCCACCATTCTCGCCGTCTATAACGACGAAGTGCCGCCTACTATCAACCACGCTGAAGGCGACGATGACCCCGACATTGACCCAAGACTGAACCTCACATTCAACAAAACGCAAAAAAGAACAGTCAATTATGCCCTTTCAAACACCTTCGGCTTTGGAGGTCATAATGCATCTTTGCTTTTTAAGAAGATTTGAATATTTTAAGTAAAATAAAACAATGGTTTTCAGATAAGCGAAAGAGCGATTCTTTCGCTTTATCTGTTAAAGACCTTACAGGTTATCCACCCAAAGATATATCTCTTTACAGGCGCGCTCTTACACACCGCTCCGTAAGCGGAAAATCCAACGAGCGCTTGGAGTTTCTCGGCGATGCAGCTCTCTCGCTGACAGTGGCGGAACAACTTTACGAACTTTTCCCTGACCAACAAGAAGGTTTTCTTACTAAAAACCGCTCAAAACTTGTATGTCGTGAGCACCTTAACGAACTGACTCACAAAATGAAGTTAGACGAGCTTTTAATTCACAACCTTCACGGCAAGAAAAACACTAAAGACATCTACGGCAACCTGCTTGAAGCTTTTGTAGGTGCATTGTATTTAGACCAAGGAATAGACGCTGTCAGGGCATTCACTAAACGGTGGCTACTTGGCAACCAAAAGCACCTTCAACAAATAGTCCGCAACGACAAAAACTATAAGTCGCGTCTTTACGAATACTCGCAGTCTGTTCATGAGCCTCTGCGTTTCGAACTCACCAAACATCAGTACAACAAAGAAAAAGACCAGCACACTTATTGGTATGTCGTATATTTGAACGAGCAACCCATAGGTGAAGGTGCAGGCACGAACCGACGCGAGGCTGAAGCCACAGCGTCAAGAAAAGCCTGCCAAAAACTCGGTATTTAATCCCTTGTAAATCTTTAATGACTCAATTGAGTTGTGATCTTGTTAGGATCGCAAGTGTCCAACTTATCGAGTTGAGAGACAAGTACGCAAGTGTACCCACTTGTGCGATGAAACTATGGTAATAATCCTCATTCTGACGAAGGTAACCCTCATTCTGACGAAGGTCAGAATCTATGAGGAATGAGATGCTGAAACAAGTTCAGCATGAGGAGTAAGATGCTAAAACAAGTTGCTTCGCATCGGCAAGCCGTGCAGGATGAGGCGTGAGATCCTGAAACAAGTTGCTTCGCATCGGCAAGCCGTGCAGGATGAGGGGAAAAACAAAGTTCAGGATGAGGAAAAACAAAAGAGCGTGCCGTGGGGCACGCTCTTTTTGAGATATTACATTTTGAAAGATTATAAA
>JAFVAX010000026.1 GCA_017480285.1 Paludibacteraceae bacterium
GTATTGTCCCAGTAGTAGTACGTACCGAAGTTGTCAAAGTTCTCGTTGTTGGCGACATAATAGGTTGTGCCGTCGATTACTTCGGGTGTCGGATTGACATCCCACCACTTGCAACTTGCGGACGTGCTTGCTGCTTCGGTATTGACGAACATACGGGTAGCGTCCTCGCTCGGGTAAGCGTGGTTGGCATTGACAGCACCTACTGCCACCCAGTCGGACGGATGGACGTATGTCTTGGTATCACCTGTAGAGCGGATAGTGAAGCATCCGTCTTCCGAAGCTTTTGTCCATTCGTAGGTGTCACTTGTCAGTGATTGCATATATACCCATGTGTCGCCGGAAGATGTATTAGCAGATGTCGGCTTGGAATATGTGCCGTCCTCGTTCTTGAGCCATGCAGGGTTGAGGGCCTTGCCGTCGTATTTAGGACCAGCGGCTTTCCATTGATAGAGGGTGGTAGAACCTGTCGTTTCACCTGTGGCAGCGGTAGCAGCAGGCAATGTTGCACCAAACTTCACCTTACCTGCGTTCTCGCGAGTTGAGTGTATATTGGCACCGCCTGCGGTGGTATATATAGCTCCATTGACATTGAGAAGTCCTTCAACCAACACCTCAGCATCCGGCATTTTCACAGAAGCCTTATTACCTATAGTAGCAACACGAGGATTGACTTTCCATGAAGGTGAATAATAGGGGTTGAACCAATATCCGCCATAACTGAGCCAATTGTCTTGGTCGTAGAAGAACACGCGCTGACCGGTTGGAATTGTTAGAACACCTTCCTTCTTGATGGTCAGTTTAGAACCCGGGAGGAAACATACATGGTTGGTAATCTGTATCTCGCCATCGTTAGCGATTATATTGAAGTTACTGGTAATAGGCAACACATAGTCAGATGAAGTCAAGTCTATATCTCCTACCATAGGCAGATCCATTTTCAAGCTAACACTTCCTAACTTGGCACCGGAATTCATCGTCCAGTTGACATAGTCGGTTTCCGCATCATATTCTTTGCGTACCCATGTATCTTCACCGGCTGTAGCGGGATCCATCAAGAACATCGCACCGCTGGTACCTATCATCTTAACAGCCTCTTGCGTTGGGACCTTATCATCTACTGTGCCTAAGAATCCCAAATCTTTATACATGTATGTACCGCCATGCGCCAATCCTTGTGCACCGGCACGATAGGTGATAGGACATTCGATATTTTGGTAATAGTAGTGAGTTATGAGGAATACGCCCTTTTTGTCTAAGCCATTCTCATTACCTTGCACATTGATTTCTTCAGAGCCGCCTCGCCAGTCGCCCATCTGGAAATCCTCATAGACGGAAGACCCGTTTTTGGCATTTATCTCGCCCTTGCCTGTTACAAAGCCCCACGCATATAAAGCAGCTCCACTTTCAAGGTCGATATGCGAGCCTTCATTCAGGTACAGCCAGCCGTATTTGCCACTGACAACACCGGTGCCATGAGAAGTAAGTCCTTGGTTGGACAGATAGGTTACGGCACTTGCCTCTATCTTACCATAAACAGACATATTTACGCCATTGGCAAAAGTCAGTTTATACAATGGTGTCGGTGCTTCATATTTCTCCACATTGGCAGCAGGAGATGTATATGTCGGTGTAGCACCGTTGATAGCCGTCTGAGTAGAATAGTATGGTATGAGCAGTGTCGTCTTTGCCGGCAGAACATAGTCGCCCTTAGAGAGGGTGTAGTTAGCACACATCACAATAGTTTGAGTTTTAGTGCTGTTATCCGGCAGATTGACATAAGCAAGTGCTTCCTCAAGTGATTGGAACGACTGTTTTAGTGTAGTTCCTTCGTAAACTTTGCAGACAATCTCGCCGGTCATATTATCCGTTACTCGCCAGCGGTAACCTTCGGTATATTCGGGAGTGCCGGACTTGACAGCCACTTTGTTCATGCCCTCACCGAGTTTCTTATCGAGGTTCTCGTCCTTGACATAGTAACCGCCATTGAGCACAAAATATCCGGGTTCACCGGCAACACTTACATCCGCGTAAGTGCTGGTAGCCGTACCTTTGAACTTACCATCGTTGATAACAATAGATGGCGTAGCTGTCGCCTCGTTTTTTAACAGTGGGTCTGCTACACCTGCGGCATACGCCGTCTTAGTTGAAGCATTAGCGGAGTATGTTCCACTATTAACCACAGCCGTTGCCGCAAGAGCCATACTCCCTGTAAAATAGTCTGTTGCGTATGGACCACCTGATGCTCCTGTCATATATATAGCGTAAGCGGTTTCTGTCCCTGCGGTAGAACTTATAGTGTTTCCGCTAAGTTCAAAGTCTGCCACTCTTTCAACACCATTACTTGCCACTACTGCTGAACCTATAGTACCATACGAACCCGAAGTGGATGTAGTTGTGGTTATTGTTGAATTTTTGACTATTGTTTTCTCGTCAAGGCTATATACACCACGGGCATCAGATGTGGATGCTGTAACCGTCAAATTACAACCATCGACAGTCGCTTTACCTCCTGCCTGAATGCCATAAGCTGTAGCCCCATTTAAGGTCTGAACAATGAAAGTAGCGTTTCGTGCTATTATCTCGCCATCGGCCTTTGCCGTACCATCTGTTGACAAAGCATTAGTGGTTAAAAGAACACCGTAAGCATTCTTTGTAGCAGACTTGACAGTATATGAACCTCCGTTTATCGTTGCTTTGCCTGAAATGGCTTTTGTACCTACCTGCCAATAGTCGCCATAGGTTTTGTAGGTTGAATTATTGGCTTCTTTTGCTGTGTTAAACTGAGCAAGGGTATAGGTGCGAGTTGCAGAATTAACATATACACCGCGTGCGTTCTCTGCTGTGCGGGTCACAACTGTTGCCACACAGTTATTAAGTTCCACTTCACCCGCAAAATCGAACAATGAGTATTCAGAAACGGTTGCCGGGACATACACAGCATTAGCATCTGTATTTGCGTAAGCTGTCAATGTAACGCCCGAAACGGTTGTCTTCCCGCTATGTACAGCAATAGCCACAGAACTGCTTGTGGCGGCATCAGCTTCAAATGTTCCACCATCAATAACAGTAGTACCGCCGGACTTAACAGCACGAGCCGTTCCGGCAGAAAGTGTTTTGGCTTTGAATGTACCACCATGGATATATAGTTCCGGATACGCTTCTGCATTTCCGCCGAGCGAACCGTCCGGGTCAGTTGAAGCGTCACGGCTTGCAAAGACTCCATTCACATTGCGAACCGTTTTAGCGCGGTCGGCAGAACCGATAGCGTATGCTGAAGAAGTAGCGGCAGTAGCGGTATAAGTACCACTATTGACAGTAAGTTTACCTGCTACGGCATATTCACCGAAATAGGTAGCATTACCGGTTGAAGTACTACCTGTTGTTGCTTTTGCATTTGCTACAGTACCGGAAATCGCATTTGCCCATGCACAATATGCACCTGTGCCACCTGTAGTGGTGGAATTGATAGTCACATTGGTCAATTCTACATCACCATTAGTACAACCACCATTACCTGTCAACGCCGTCAATGTTGAAGACCAATTGACGTATGCATCTGAATAAACGCCAAAAGCTGTTTGGTAGGCTGTAACATTGATGATAGAATTTTTAATGATGAAAGGCGTAGTAGTATTGTTGAAAGAATTATAAGAGCCTCTAACAAAAACGCCATAAGCCTGAACACCGGTATGGTCAACATTTATGGTGGCATTATCCATTGAGCCGATAGCACAAGCCTTCATCACTTTCGTACCGTCAGGTCCGGTTTTACCAGCTCCGGCACCTGTGGCAGATATATCCATATAGATTGCATAGGTATGCTCTGTTTGCGGGGTAGTACCATTTAGTGTCTTATTCACATTCGTTGCGTTGATAGTACCACCTGTTATGGTTAATGTTCCGAAGTAGTTGTTCGCTTGTGTGGCATTCGATGTAGCATACATATGGATTGCATAACCATAGCGATGCAAAGTATAGTCGTTCCAATAATCAGACGAATAAGTGGTATTGCCGTCCACAACATCATCATTTACAAGAACGCTTACCGTGCCGCCGCTTATATTCACCTTACCCCAAGCATGTATTCCGAATACATTAGAGGGTCCTTCTCCTAATATCTCACCACCAGTTATATTCAACACAGTGTTATTTGCCTTGCTACTTTCCTGATAAATGGCATTTGAGTTCCTACTACACAAGGCATGTACTTTTCCTCCGCTGATATTAAGTGTTGTTGTTGCTGCCATTTTGATGGCATGCGCTTGCATGGAAACCAAATTTGCAGTTCCGTCGGTGTGTCCGGTTGTACCATAAGCATATTGCGCAGTGTTATGGCAATATATCGTTCCGCTTTCAAGATTTACCGTTCCGGCAGATATATTTATGACGTATATTATTCCATTATAAGAACTTTCATTCACTATCTTACCACCTATCTTGCTATCTCTGATAGTGAATGTCTTGCCTGCTGTTTTGGGGTTAAGAATAGAACCATTGATAGCACCACTTAGTGTCTTACCATTCAAATCTAATGTGAAAGTCTGAGTGATACCCTGTGTGGATGTGATACCATAAGTACTTGTTAAATCTATATTGCGGAGTAATGTCAGCGTTGAACCTGCACTTGCATTGGCAGCGGCAAGACCTTGTGCCCAAGTTGCATATTCGGTCTCTACACCAGCCGATGTAGTCACGCTCACATCGTTAGTCGCTTCGGCTTCGGCGTAGGCGGTGATGGTTACCGATTTTGCCGTGCCACCGGTGTTGGCTTGTGGGGTGAGAGTGAGTGTGGCAGAGAAGTCGCCTTCTGCACCGCCTGCGTTGAAAGTGAAAGGTACGGTTATATTACCCGAACCAGTGGCTGCATCGGTCTGCGTGAAACTGATTGTACCAGGGGTGAAAGTGCCACCGCTTGCACCTGTTATAGTGGCTGTGAAGTCGAAAGCACCATCGCAGTACTGAACGGGGAAAACCACAGTACCTGTACCATCGGATGTTGGATTGATAGGGTAAGCGGTGTTGTTTTCCGCTGCATCAAAAAGCACAAGCGATGGGAAGTTGGCTGTAAAGGTAACTGACTTCGACGAAGTGCCACCCGCAGTAGGCAGTGTCAGTGTCGCCGAGTTGTTTCGGTTGCCGCTACTTGTGCCGCTACCGCCATAATAGCCATTGCCTTTGAAGGTGTAGGTTACGGTTGATTTGCCGGCTGCCCAATCTTTAGTGGCAGCCCATGTACCTGAGCCTGAGTTGGTAAAGGCAGGCGCACCAATCTGCGAGGCGGCATTGTCGTTCGATGTGGTGAAAACAACAGAGCCTGTGTAGTCAGAACACGATGTACGCGCATCTGTTGGATTGAGCGTTACCGTTGTAGGGGTGACACTGGCGATGCTAATTTGCAAGAATGTAGCCTGAGCAGTACCTGTGGTAGGGCTAGAAGAACTTGTTGCAGATGCTTTTACTGTTCCACTTGTTGTTGCAGTAGTGGTGCTTGGACTGGATTGCCAACCTGAAAGAGTCCAACCGGCAAACCTATAATCTGTTGCCGGTACGGCACTTATGAAGTAAGTCTGCTCTGCATCTTTTGTGGCAGTGCTATTGGTAGCAGCGGCGGCTGTAGTGGTGGTTGTGCTATCACCACTTGTCGCAGGAGATGCATTATTCACATACACCGTTCCGCTACCGGTCTTTACAGCCACTGTGGCTTTAGTGTAGTATGTTGTGCTTCCTCCTCCTGCCCATGACGTCATTGCCACGGGTAGCATCAGCAGCACTACTGCAAGGCGCATAATATTGTGCTTTGTACCTAAGGTTGAACTTGATGTCAAGATTGATATTGATTTAGTAATCTTTCTTGCCCCTAAATTAACAGATTTCATATTTTTATTATTTATTAGTTTCTAATTTGCGGTTATTTATTTAGCATGTTAAGGCTCTTTGTCAGTAACTTCGTGTAATTTGATAGTTGATATTGCATTGCTGTTGATATGTGCTTTATATGCTTTGAAATATCAAAATATCAACTAAACAAATGTAGTGGTAATGAGCGTGCCCGGAGATTGTAAAAGTGTAAAAGTGTGACGGTGCGTAATCTTAAAGAACAAGATATACGACCAAAGGCAACTATACTCATCTACCACTACATTAAATTTTATTAAACCTTAAATCATTCATACCACACATTATTCCTTATCCCAAACAAACTAAAAGACGACTTAACCAACTGAGTTTCAGTTAAAACACATCAATAAAACCGATGTGCAAATAAATGACCCTTTTTTTACCGCAGTTTTTTTGCCTGAATCCCTTGTTTTTTGCAATGGGATTTATTTTTTTGTGATAATATAAATCAATATTATTCAATGGCTTGCCTTGTCATTTCGGTATTTCGCCCCGTCGGAATACCGATTTTTTTATGGTAGTTTATTACCCCAAAAACCTGCGGTAAAAAAAGGGTCGTTTAATTTCAGCATGTGCACTATGTTTGCGGGCGGGAACAACAGCGTTCCAATAGTTTACCACATTTTTATACAAAATATATCTTTAATGGGATAACCATACACATACTATCACAAATTCGTACAAAGATACAAAAAAATTATCACAAAAACAAATAGTTATACTTTTTCTTAATAAAAGTATAACTATTTCCGACTTTTTGCAAAAAAACTGTTACTTATTGTTTTTCAGTCTTTCCACTGCTTCTTGGGTTAGTTGTCGGTTAGCGAAAGCAGAGAAACGCACAAAACCCTCGCCTGCCTTTCCGAACCCGACACCCGGAGTGCAAACAATGGCATACTTAGACAGAAGCATATCGAAGAAGTCCCAACTTGGCATACCGACATTAACCCATAGATATGGCGAGTTTTGTCGGGGCTTGACAGTAAGACCTATTTCCGCCAATCCTTCTCTAAGGATAATGGCATTTTGCAGATAATACTTTATGTTCTCAATAGCCTCTGCTCTACCCTGTTTTGAGAGTGCCGCCTCCGCTGCGCGTTGAACGATATACGGCGCACCATTGTATTTGGTACAGACACGGCGAATCCAGTTATGAAGAAGTTTGCCATCGGCTATTTGTTTTGGAACCACAGTAAAGCCGCATCTCAACCCTGTGAAGCCGGCTGATTTGGAAAAACTGCAGAACTCAACGGCACACTGTTTTGCACCTTCGATTTCAAAAATGCTATGAGGCACATCTTCGTCTTGAATAAATGCCTCGTATGCAGCATCGAAAAGTATGATGGCGTGTTCCTTATTTGCATATTCAACCCACTGACCTAACTCAGCGAAAGTAAGAGCAAGACCCGTTGGGTTGTTAGGATAGCAAAGATAGATGATGTCGGGTTGGTAGCCTGTAGTTTTCAAGTGATTGATTTGTTCCGAGACTGTCGGGTAAAGTGTTGTCGAGAGCATCGTTATCTCTTTGCCTGCCATCGTGTTAGAGTCAAGATATGCAGGATAGACGGGGTCAGTTATGAGCACTTTGGCATCATCGGAGAACATCTCCGGGAAATTGGCAATGTCAGATGCTATACCATCGTTGATAAGTATCTCGTCGAGGTCGAAATGAATGTTTCGCAGGGCATAATAGTTGTCAGCGATGGCTTGTTTGAGGAACTTATAGCCCACTTCCGGACCGTAACCTTGAAAAGTCGCAGCATCGGCTTGCTCTTGGGTTGCACTATGCAGGGCATTGATGACAGTAGGAGTAAGAGGCAGGGACACATCTCCTACACCCATACGGATAACTTTTTTATCAGGGTTTTGACGCTGAAAATCCGCTGTACGGCGGTTTATTTCCGTAAAGAGATAGGAGTCGGAAAGTCTTAAAAAATTGTCGTTAAGTTTAAGCATTGGTGTTTATCGGATTAAAGATTAGATTACAAATTCTCCTTTATAGATATATTTTGCTTCGCCTGTGAGGATATAATGCCCGTTTTCAAGTCGTTCGACTTGTAGTGTTCCGCCACGCAGATGTACATTGATTTTTTTATGTGTAACCCCTGATTCGATGAATGTAGCCGCCACTGCGACAGCCCCTGTTCCGCAAGCGAGCGTCTCACCTGTACCGCGTTCCCACACACGCATACGAACATCGTATGGTAATGAGGAATTAGTAGTGAGGGATGAGGAGTGTTCAATACAAGCCCATTCGTTGTTTGCTTGCTTATTCCACGGGATGAGTATGTCGGGCAATTGGTCTAACTCTTGCGGAAAAAGCACTCTCACTTCGTGTGGGTTACCGACATTGACTCTGGTTATGCCCATATCAGCCAAGAGTGGCTGATTCGCTCTTTGTTTTGGCTGATTCGTTTTTTGATTTTTAGATGCATTAGAACGCTTCGCTGACTTAGAAATTTTAGAGTCGGCACTCTTTGTTTCTTGTTCTACGCTGACTGTTCCCATATCGACACTGACGGAACTTACCTTGCCATTTTCAGTATGTAGCCATAGGTTTTTTACTCCGGCTTTGGTAGCTATTTTGAGAGTCGTTTTTTGTGTGTAACCAAAGTCATAGAGATATTTGCCGACGCAACGGATGGCATTTCCGCACATCTCTGCTTCAGAGCCGTCCTGATTGAACATACGCATACGAAAATCAGCCCGCTTGGACGGGAGGATAAACACCACGCCGTCGCCACCTACGCCAAAATGGCGGTCGCTCAAGCGCCTGACGATATCGCTTTTATCGCCCGGAAGCGGGTCTTTCTGAATGGCATCGATATAGATATAGTCGTTACCACAGCCATGCATCTTATGAAATGTAAGTTTTTTCATTTGAATAAATTATTGGTTCAACCATTCTATATAATTTTCAGGTGTTATACACTTGAACAGCGAACCGGGATATGCATTTTTGAATGCAGTAGGTTGTTTTGCCTGTTTCTTTGAGTTCCACTTAAATTCAAAAGAGTATATATGCCCATCTTCTTCTTCAATCAAATCTATTTCCTGCTGATTAACGGTGCGCCAAAAATACATTGGTGAATATCTCTTCAAGTATGAGTTTCGTTTAACTCGTTCAGAAATCATATAATTTTCCCAAAGCATCCCAACATCATTACGCAAATCCAGTGGTGCAAAATTATTGAGCAATGCATTTCTTACACCATTATCGTAGAAATAAATTTTTCTTCCTTTTTTTATCTCATTCCTTAGATTTCTGCTATACGATTGGATTGTAAAAATCACGAAACATTGTTCCAAAAGACTGATATAACTTTCGATTGTACCCCGATCCGCTCCCAAGAGATTGCTTAATTCATTGTAGGACACCTCACTGCCCACTTGTAAAGCCAATGCTCTGACTAACTTTTGTAATAACTGCGGACGCTTTATGCCGTTGAAACCTAATATATCGCGGTATAGATAACTATTAACTATATTTGAAAGCAAGCGTTTTGCGTCGTTAGGATTTGTTATAATTTCAGGATAAGAGCCATATATCATCCGCATAGACAGCATTCTTTGTTCGGTGCGTTGATCGGTATGTGCTATCAATTCATGTACAGTAAAAGGATAAAGGCGATATTCAAAAAGCCTGCCAGTGGCCGGTTCGTTAATCCTGTTTGCTAAATCTAAGGAAGATGAACCTGTCGCAATAATTTGAGTTTTGGTTTTCAAATCAGCCATAATTTTTAAGGTTAAACCAATGTTTTCAACCCTTTGTGCTTCATCTATAAGAATTAACCTATGATTTCCAAGCAGTGTTTTAAGTTCGGTGGAAGTTTGATGTGTTAGCCTGGAGGCATCGTCATAATCATCACAATTAAGCCTGAACACATCATCATAAGATGTAGCAATTTGCTCTAACAATGTTGTCTTTCCGGTTTGCCGGGGACCTAAAATCACTATTACCTTACCTTTTCCGAAATCTTTGACTATTTCTGATACAATATCACGATTTATCATAAAAAACTAAACTTTTAGATTTTTATGCAAAGATAATACTTTTATTTGAAAAAACAAACAAAAAAAACAAATTTTGTGGTTATAATCGCAAATAATAGATATATTTTGTGGTTATAATCGCAAATAATAGATATATTTTGTGGTTATAATCGCAAAAGTATTAAAAAAGAAAAAAAATGATATTTTTTTGTTTTAAGGGTATTTTTTTGTATTTTTGCCAAGATTGTGTATATAAAACTCGTATATTATGAAAACATCATTTCAAACTTTGTTGGTATTTATTTTTTGCTTGCAGACTTGTTCGTTTTCACTATTGTGCAGAGCGGAAGTCAGCAACCTCTCTAAAAGGAAACATATCCACTATGAGATAATCAACAAAGGCGACGATATAGAGTTCGACGGCAAGTTGCTAACCAAAGAGGGCGCATATATTGACACCATGCAAACGGCTGATGGCGACTCGCTTTTTGTACTGAGGCTCTTCGTTGATTCTGAAAACACAAGCGATGACGAAGATTTTGAGATACGCCCAAACAAGCAACCCGGCATTTTGGACATTTATGCAGACATTGACCGTGAGCGCACTTTGTATGTCTATGACTTTGGTAAGGATGACTTAGGCTTTGAAGTGCTGACAGAGATTGAGGTTGAGGACGGTACTAACCTGATTGATTTGAGTGATATTGAAGACTTCCCGAAAATGGCGATGCTTCGTTTAGGCAAATCGCTTCGTACTTGTTATAATATTGATGGCAGTTTTCTGCCGATTGACGAGTATGAGGAGTATGTCGGCGAGCAAGAATGGGAACAAGAACAGTCGAAACGCCCGGCAAGCAGTATTCAATTCTGCTTCATTGAGAAAGGCGGACAATACAAGTATAAAAACAAAGTCTGGACCGAGGAAGGTCGTTATATCGATACCCTAAAAACAGCAGAAGGCAAAGACTCATTGGTAGTGATGTATCTGTTTGAGACCGACCGTTTGCAATACGAAGGTGAAATGTTTCCGACAACTCCGACAGAACCGCTGAAGAAACATTTGGTTATCAACGGTCTGACCGACAAAGAGCGTGAAGTTCGTATTTTCCGTACGGATTATGAGACATTTGATCTGCAACTTCAGAAGCAAGTAAGTGCGGACAGCAAGCATAACAAAATCAGTATCAGCGACTTGAAGGCGTGCGACGACTGTATTTACATCGCCCAATACGGACGGTTTGCCATCGTTTTCAAGATTAGGAACTGATTACCCAAAACCATACAAGAGTAGTATCATCATTTGTGCGATGAGGATACGCATGAAAGCCACAAGCGGATATACCGTTGAGTATGTTACGCTTGCTTGGTCGGTGTCGGAAAGCGAGTTTGGATAGGCAAGTGGGGGGGCATTGTTGTGCGAACCGGCAATAAGACCACATATAGTAAAGAAATCCAACTTGAGATACCTTGCCACTAATCCGACGATGAGTGCCGGCAAAAGCGTTATGGCAAGTCCTGATGCAGCAAAAATAAGTCCATCGGTAGATACGACAGTCTGCAAGAACTCCCCTCCCGCCTGCAGACCTATACTTGCAAGGAAAAGCGAGAGTCCCAACTCACGAAGCATCAGGTTGGCAGACTGAGTGGTGTAAGTAATGAGTTTGAGTTTGTAGCCAAAACGCCCGATGAGTATTGCTACAATGAGAGGCCCGCCGGCAAGTCCGAGACGGGCAGGCATAGGCAAGTTTGGTATATGAATAGGGATACTACCGGCTATGATACCGAACATTATACCTAAGAATATGGTAACAAGATGCGGGTCGTTTAGTCGTTTGAGAGTGTTGCCAAGCATATTTTCCGCTTTGCGTATGTTCTCAAGCGGAC
>JAFVAX010000027.1 GCA_017480285.1 Paludibacteraceae bacterium
ATGTCTAACCGTATGGAAGAACTTCCCGGACAAGATGCCTTCCCTATGGACCTTTCGGCCATCATCGGTGCTTTCTATGCCCGTGCTGGATATGTATATCTCAACAATGGTCAGACAGGCTCTGTTACTTTCCTCGGAACGGTTTCGCCTGCCGGCGGTAACCTTAAAGAACCGGTAACGGAAGGTACGAAAAAGGCCGCTCGTTGCTTCTATGCTCTTGAGCAAGCCCGTGCCGACCGCAAGCGTTACCCCGCTGTTAATCCTATCGACTCTTATTCCAAATATATCGAATATCCTGAGTTTGAGGAGTATATCTCAAAGCGTATCAACTCTGAATGGATACCTAAGGTTAATGAGATGAAGACCTTGTTGCAACGTGGTAAAGAGATTCAAGAACAAATCAACATCTTAGGTGATGACGGTGTGCCGGTTGATTACCACGAGCAGTTCTGGAAATCAGAAGTCATCGACTTTGTTATTCTTCAGCAAGATGCCTTCGACAAGATTGATGCTGTCTGCCCGCTTGAAAGACAAGAGTATATGCTCGATGTTGTGATGGATATATGTCGCCACGACTATAACTTCGACAACTTCGTAGATGTGAGCGACTATTTCAAACGCGTCATCAACCTCTGCAAGCAGATGAACTACTCGGAGTTTAAGTCCGAACAGTTCAAAGATTATGAGCAGAAACTGCACGCCCTGCTCGCAGAAAAACAGGTTACAGAATAGAAACTGTCTTTATATGTTTTATACGGATACTATCCTCATTTCAAGAGGGTAGTATCCGTATGATATAAATTCTTTATAACTTGCTAAACTATATGGAAAAGGCTATATTTATTGCTATACTTGCTATTATCATCTTTAATTGGCTGTTGGAAACTTTGCTTTCTTACCTGAACTTAAGAAATTCACGCAAGCCAATACCCGAAGAACTTAAAGATATATACACAGCTGAAAAGCGTTCAAAGCAGTTTCAGTACCAACTGACAAATATCCGTTTTGGTATGTTGGTAAGGGGTTTTAGTTTGTTGTTAAGTTTTTTTATGATATGCTTTGGTTTTTCGTGGCTTAACAATAATCTGCTTTCTGTTACAATAAATCCGCTGTGGCATACATTGTTGTTTTTCGTTATCTATATGACTTTTTCACAACTATTTGATTTGCCATGGTCTGCTTATAAGGTTTTCCATATAGAAGAAAAATTCGGTTTTAATACCACTACTCTTTTGACTTTTATCAAAGATAATGTTATATCTTTCTTGCTTTCGCTAATTTTGCAGAGCGTAGTAATATCAGTTATAGTGTTTTGCTGGCAATGGCAACCCGATTGGCTTTGGCTGATAGCATGGGCTGTGATAAGTATAATAATGATTTTCTTGAATTTATTTTACCCCAAACTTATAGTTCCGCTTTTCAATAAGCAGACACCTTTACCTGATGGCGAATTGCGTGATGCAATAGAGAATTTTGCACGCAAGGTGGATTTCAAGGTTGAGAATATATATGTTATGGACTCGTCAAAACGCTCAACAAAAGCAAACGCATATTTTACAGGGTGGGGCAGTCGCAAGCGTATTGTGCTCTACGATACACTTATAAAACAACTCTCAACAGATGAGATAGTGGCTGTTTTGTCGCATGAGATAGGGCACGAGAAACATCATCATACTTTGAAAGGCTTATGTTCGGGACTTCTGCGTATGCTTCTGCTTTTCGTAATGCTGGGCATTATTTTACGCTACGATATTTTTGCAGTGGCAATAGGCTGTGTACCAACTTTTGTTGCCAAGTTTATTGTGTTTATGATGCTTTACGAACCTGTGGGTATGCTTCTGTCTATTGTGGGAAACATTATTTCACGCCGTCATGAGCGTGAGGCTGACGCTTTTGCAAAAGCGAACGGAATGGGGAAGAGTATTGTGTCATCGCTTAAGAAGATGTCAGTCAATAGTCTAAGTAATCCACTTCCACATCCGCTGACTGTCTTTCTAACTTATTCGCACCCAACACTTGCAGAACGCATCCGACACCTGCAGTGATGCAGATTTTTTAATTAGTATATCTTCCCTACAACCCAATTGCTGAAGCGTTTGGAAAGATGCTTTTCGAGATAGACGAATAGTCGGTATTGTAAAGCAGTGGTATATAGCGGTTTGGGATTGCTTTTTTGGGCTATCTGCCAGAAACATTCGGCTACATACTCGCAACTTAAGCCGTTTTGTTCGTCTTTCTCCATCGTCTCTACAGCCCTCTGCATGTTGGTATATACCTCTGCTCCTTGCTCAGCCTTTTTTCTTGCGTTGGTAAAGCCCGTTTTTACATCGCCCGGCATCAGAGCCGACACTTGTATGTTGAAATCCTTAACCTCGTTGCGAAGTGAGCATACAATGGCGTTTATGGCGGCTTTTGAGGCAGAATAGAATGCTTGATAGGGTATGGGCAACACGGCGGCAACACTACTTGTTACGAGTATCTTACCGGCTTTCTGCTGACGCATATAAGGTAGCACTGCCTGAACAGTTCTGACCATACCAAGCACATTGACATCAAACTGTCGTTGGGCATCGCTGATGTCGGTAAACTCCACTGCACCCGATATGCCATAACCGGCATTGCATATCAGTACATCCACTCTTCCTTCTTTCTCAATCACTTGTTTGACTGCACCTGCAAGTTGTTCGCTGTCAGTTACATCAGCGTCGATATGCGTAATGCCGTTTTCCGATTTGCCGTGTCGGGAGAGTTCATATACAGAATAGCCTCTTTCGGAAAACAACAAGGCGGTTGCCTTGCCTATACCGCCGGAACCGCCTGTTATGATTAGTACCTTTTTCATCTTAGGATTAAATATCTTATCCCTTCATTATGCCGACTTCTCTTAAAAAAGTAGAAGTGCAGCCTTAACTTAAATCATCGGTAACACCGTGATTGATAACATCAGATATGATATCAACAGCCTCGTGAACGACTGATTGTGTATGCGTTGCCATAAGTGTTGAGCGAAGCAGACATTCGCCTTCTACACATGCAGGTGCGAGTACCGGATTGACATACACACCTTCGTCAAACAATTTTTTGCCGTACCAAAGTGTGTCAAGCGAGTGATAAGTGAAGATAGGAATAATAGGTGTTGGTGCGTCAATGATCTTCACACCGTTCTCTTTGAGTCCTTCACGGAAGAACTGTGCTATCTCCATAAGGTGTTCGCTCATCTCGGGGTGGGCTTTGAGTTTTCGCAGTGCGGCAAGTGCAGTAGCGCAACTTGCAGGAGTCATCGAAGCCGAGAAGATGAAAGGACGCGACACATGGCGCATATAATCAACGACGCGATGTGAAGCGAGGCAACAACCGCCTATACTTGCAAGCGACTTTGAGAAAGTCAGCATTATGATATCTACCTTGTCGGTTAAGCCGAAATAGTCGGCAGTACCGCGACCTCCCTTACCAAGTACGCCAAAACCATGAGCATCGTCAACCATAACACGCGCACCATATTTCTCTGCAAGTTTAACAATCTCCGGCAGTTTGCAAATATCTCCGCGCATACTGAAAACGCCATCTGTAACTATCAATATACCTGCTTTTTGAGGTATGCGTTGCAGTTGGCGTTCCAAATCTTCCATATCACTATGTTTGTATCTGAGTGTTGTGGCAAACGAAAGACGGCAGGCATCGTATATCGAAGCGTGGTTTTCACGGTCGTTCAGTATATAGTCGCCATGACCCGCAATGGACGAGATAATGGCAAGGTTCGACTGAAAACCGGTAGAGCAGGTCATACAATCCTCTTTGCCTACAAACTCTGCCAACTCGTGCTCCAATTCGTTATGCAAATCAAGTGTTCCGTTCAAGAAACGCGAACCGGAGCAACCTGAACCGTATTTCCACAGTGCCTTAATACCGGCTTCTATAACTTCTTCGTCCTCAGTCAAACCCAAATAGTTGTTGGAGCCTAACATAATGATACGCTTGCCCTCCATCTGTACTACGGGTGCCTGACGCGACTGCAACTCATGAAAATACGGATATATACCTAACTGACGAACTTTATTCAGCAGGTCATAATTACATTTGTCAAATAAATCCATAACTTAAAAATGTTATAGTAATACTTCAAAGCGACTGTCTGTTTTTGTCGCAAAAGAAAATACTACAAAAAATGTTCCAAAATTGCTTTTTTATAATACTTTTTTATGATTTCTTTCAAAAAATTACTGTTTCCCTCAAAATCTCGCTTACTGTGGGGTGGGGGAATACGACTTGTTCGAACTCGCTTAGGGTATAACCCATACGGACGGCAAACGATGCTGTACTGATGAACTCCGAACACGGGTTACCTACGCAATGAACGGCGAGTATGGTCTTATGCTTCTTGTCAATCAATATCTTACAAAGACCATTCTGACCTTCGTTTTCTGCTACAAACCGTCCGGAAAAAGCCATAGGTAACGATTTTACCTCAAACTCAACATGCATATCGGTGAGTTGTTTTTCTGTTGGTCCTACAGATGCCAATTCGGGGTTGGTATAAACAACACTCGGTATGGCACTATAGGCAATCCTTTGCACGGGTATCTGTCCGAGCATACGACCTACTGCCACTTCCGCCTGACGACTAGCAACATGTGCAAGCATTATCTTACCCGTTACATCGCCGGCAGCATATACATTCCTAAGGTTAGTTCGGCAGAAATCATTTATTTTTATAGCACCTCGCTCATATTCAAGTTCTTTCAGATTTTCCAAGCCTTTCAAGTTGGCGCGTCTGCCTACGCATACAAGTACTCTCTCTGCTTCTAACTGTACCTCTGCTTCATCGTTTTGAGCCACTACAACGGCATTGCCATTCTGTGTTTTGAATTCCGTTACTTTGGTTGATGTGAGAAAACGGATACCTTGCTTCTGCATGCCGTCTTTGACTATCTGAACACAGTCTTGATCAAGCGTAGCAAGCACTTGTGGCAGTGCCTCTACAACTGTTACTTCTGTGCCGAAAGTGTTGTAAAGCGTGGCAAACTCCATACCTATCACTCCGCCACCAACGATAATAATACTTTTGGGCAACTCTTTTGCGTTGAGTGCATCGGTACTGTCCCACAAGAGTCCTTCTGCTTTAAGCGCATCAACACCTGTTATGGGCGGAACAAAGTTCAGCGAGCCGGTTGAGATAAGCAAGTTCTCAGCATTATATATCTCTCCACCGCAAGTGATAACAATAGTACTTTCCTCATTCTGACGCAGGCATCCCTCATTCTGACGCAGGCATCCCTCATTCTGACGCAGGCATCCCTCATTCTGACGCAGGTCAGAATCTGTGTTTTGAGTTCCCGAATAACTGACTATCTCTGCTTCGCCTGAAACAAAGGTACAATCTTTTAAGCGTTGCTTTACGCCGGCTACTAACTTACGCACAACTTTCTGCTTGCGTTGCTGAATCTTTAAGTAGTCAAAACTTACATTTTCAGCCGTTACTCCGTATTTACTTGCCTCAAGTGCGTTATGATATTGCTTTGCGCTGTATAACAGTGTTTTTGTCGGTATGCAACCTACATTCAGACAAGTGCCTCCGACTGTCTCTTTCTCGAACAGCACTACTGTCATACCTGCTTTAGTGGCTTTCTCTGCTGCGGTATAACCGGCAGGTCCGCCACCTATAATTGCCAAATTATATGTCATATTCTGTTTTTTTTCGTTTCAGGGTGCTAAATTACAAAAAAATACAATAATTACAAAATAATTTTGCGATATTGCAAATAATTTAGTACCTTTGCTATGAAGAAAACAAATTTTAATCTAATATAATTATGAAATTCCGATTTTTTTCTTTGGTGCTACTTTTCTTTGTGGCAACCGGTCTGTGGGCTGATTATTATGTAGCCGGTAATGGTAGTGCGGGCAACCCGTGGTGTAATGGAAAGACTTGGGTGGTCAATGGTTCTGCTATGACTAACAATGCCGGACTATGGAGTATTACCTTCTCGTCTGTTCCTGCAGGTTCTTACGAGTTTAAGGTAACCAACGGCAGTCAGACTTGGATAGGTTTCAGTAAGTTTTCCGCCGATTGCTCAAACCTGTATGCAACCAACATTGGCGGAGGCGATGGTAATATAGGTTTTAACTTGCAGAAAACACAAGATATAACCATTTCTTACAACGGCTCTGTTATCTGTCTGAAAGGGTCGGTAGGTAATCAGTATCCTGACCCGTCGAAATACGCTCAGGTGGGCGTTCCGTCTGAATATGAAGGCGTTATGCTTCAGGCGTTTTATTGGGATTCTTATAAACTGACAACTTATTCCAATACCAAATATACCACTCTTTCTTCTTTTGCTGACGAGATTGGTTCGACCTTCGACCTTGTTTGGCTTCCGCCTTCGGGTAGCGGTGGTGGAGTGGGGTATTATGAGAAATGCTATTCCAACCTCACGAGTGCTTGGGGAAATAAAACTCAACTGCAATCGCTTCTTCAGCAGTTGCACTCCCACGGTTGCAAGGTGTTGGCAGATATAGTTATCAACCATTTCCAAAGTAGCAATGGTTGGTGTAAGGGCTTTGAAACCAACAACTTCGGCGAATATGGCTCGTTTAAGATAACTTCACAGTATATCTGCGCAGGTGATGAAGCCTTTACTGAAAGTTCTTCTGACAGTCGTTCGCTTTCTCACGGCAATGCTGATACGGGTACCAACGATGCCGGTTGTCGCGACCTCGATCACACATCCGAGTATGTGCAACAGATGTGTGAGGCATACACCAAATGGATGCTCAATACTATCGGGTTCGATGGTTTCCGCTATGATATGACCAAAGGTTATGCAGGCTCATATTTGTCGCAGTATAACCTCGCCTCAAAGCCTGATTTCTCCGTGTCGGAGTGTTGGGATAATCTGTCAACTATTCAGAGCCACCTTGAAGCAGCATCGTATAACACTCTCGCTTTCGACTTCCCGCTTAAATTCAAACTGAACGATTGGAAAGGAGGTTCTGTCTATTCGCACCTGAAGAACCAAGGACTTCGCTCGTTAGGCTTGTCTCGTTTTGCCGTTACTTTTGTGGATAACCACGATACTTTCCACCGCTCTGACGGCAAGACCTACGAGTTTCTTGCATATAACACCGATATTACCAAAAAACGCAGCGAGATAGTGGCTGCCAACGCTTATATCCTTATGATGCCTGGTGTGCCTTGTGTCTTTTGGCCACATTGGTATTCCTTCAAGAAAGATATAAAGCAACTTATCAATGTCCGTAAGGCTGTCGGAATACATTCGGAGTCGGAAGTGCTTGATGAGAAAGCCGGTACAAACTCTTATTCTGCGACTATCGTAGGTCATAAGGGCAGAGCCATACTGCGTATGGGCTCGGCTCGCGACAAGTCAGTGCCGTCAGGCTATTATCATTCCTATAAGGCAGGTTTGTTTGATATCTATACCACAGTGTTTGTCTCTGACAACGAACAGATTGTGGCAGAACCTGCAAAACCTGTGAAAGTGATTGAGAACGGTGTTTTGTATATCGAAAAAGACGGCAAGCGCTATACCGTTCAAGGAACATTGGTAAAGTAACTTAGGATAAATATGATATAAACAAAAGTGAACTTATCGAAAAATAAGTTCACTTTTTTATTGGTTCACTTTTTGTATTTGCTTGATTTTGCGAGAGTTGCAAAATCGTTGTGGAGATAGCGGGAGTCGAACCCGCGTCCAACAGAGCGACCGATATGCTTTCTACATGCTTATTTCAGCCTTCGATTTTCGTACAACAGCAAGACCTGAACCACCAACTGTTGTCTTATCCGCCTTTGTTTTCATTATGCAGCGACGGCTCTGCATAACTATTCCCGATTTATCCGCACGCCCTTGTCTCCAGCCTCGGGAAAAAGGCTTCGGGAGCGTGTCTCGTTTCAGCGCCTTGCACCGAAATAAGGCCAATCTACTATGCTTCGATTAGGCAGCGAGAGCGTAAGAATTAGCGCCAGTTAAATTTGTTACCGACCAAGATTTACGAGCCGTATCGGCAGTACTCGGCATGCTTACATACCCTTCTACTTGTTGTCAAAACCAAGTATCCCCTCTTGTCAAAGAACTACTTTTGATATAGTAGAGAACCAATCTCACCAAAAATTATGCAAAGATACAACTTTTTGCGCAAAATAACAAATAAAATTCAAAATAACACTCATCAAAAAGAAAAGTATCCGTCCGAAATAGGTCGTCAATGTATAGTGAATAAATTGTAATACTTCTGCATTTTGAAAAATAAAAATGCAAAGGTATGTTTTGTTTGAATGAAAGATTAAGCAGGGGTGGTGATTTTATTGTTACCACGCATTTTTTTCACCATTACCCGCTTAATCAATTCACAATTTACAATTCACAATTCACAATTCACAATTTACAATTCACAATTTACAATTCACAATTTACAATTCACAATTTACAATTCACAATTTACAATTTTTATTTCCCACAGATTTGACTGATTTTTATAGATTTGATAGATTTCCCACAGATTTGACAGATTTTTATAGATTTGACAGATTTTTTGCGCGTGGGAACACCCCGGATCCTGACAATTCACAATTTTCTTCGTGCACTTCGGTGGCATTTTTGCCACCGGATGTCAGAATCAGTATTATCTCCTTCTTTAGATTCCGACCTTCGTCGGAATGAGGGATACCTTCGTCGAAATGAAGATTCATGCCCCTTCCTGCACGCGCCGGCGGTGCGTAGCAACTTGTTTCAGCATCTATTTCAAACTCAGACCTTCGTCAGGGTGAGGAAACCCTCTCCCCTTCCCTTAGGGAAGGGGTTAGGTTATTTAATAATTCTTCCAACTACATTAACTTTCCGTCCGTCAGGTAAGAGGATATATATCTGTCCGTTTTCAAACACTTTGCGAACATGTCCTTGTTCATTGCTCCTTATTCGTTGTTCCAAATCTGTCGGCACTCCCTGTGGGGTAAATACTGCCGTATAGGTAGCATTGCCGTTAACAGGCACTATTTCCGGTTGCCAATCTTCAAAGACATAAGTATATTCTTCATCGGCAGGTTTTTCAGGTATGCCGCCTTCATATTCCGGCATTGCGCCGTAAGGCAAAACATATTGTGTCGATTTGCCTTCAACCACAAAGGTTATGGTATAAGTCTGTTTGTCGGCTTTATATGTAGCCTTGTAAGTGTCGTCAGTACCGTTAACGGCGTGAATTGCAGGCGACCAACCATTGAAGGCATAAGTGTATTCAATGTTGGCCTTTTTAGTAGGTGTTTCGCCTTTATATTCAGGCATCTCGCCTTTCTTCATCTCTGTTTGATAAAGTACGGTGGTTCCGTCTTCATCGTAGAAAACAACAGGGTATTTAGGCTCCACATCGGTACCTGAAACGGTATATTCAGCCTTTCTTGTCCAACTCTGTGCCTTGCCCGTTTGTGTGGCGTATGCTGTAAGTGTGCAAGTTGAGGCTATTGCTACTGTTGCCGGCGAAATGGCTGTCTTTTCTGCACCACCGTCAATTGCATAATGTATAGTTGCCCCCGAAGTGGAAGAAATGGTTACTTTGGTATCTTTGCTTACCTTTCCTGATGCAATGGAAAAAACAGGGGTAGGCAGTTGCTCTATTTGCTCTGCAATAGCGTGAATATCATCGATATATATAGTTGAACCTGATGTGAGCAGACGGAAGCGAAGCCACCCTGATTTGGCTTCTTGAGGTAGCATTATCTCATAGCGTGCAAGTTTGCCGTCTTGTGGTTGTTTGAGGGTTTGAACGGTTGTCCAAGAGCCTGACGCAACCCATTCATTATTGTTGCCGTCAGTTAGGTAAGTACCTTTCTGATATTCGACGGTCAGCGAAGGCGAACCGACAGCGTAGGCGTAAAGACTTAACCCCATTGCGTTATATACTGATTCGCTGATGATATGGTTTTTAGTTCCGTCCAATTGGAACAGCGGGGGATTGCTGAAACTCTTGTATGTATTACTGCTTTTCAGTATCCCGAAATTGCCTTCAAGCTTGCTGTTGTCAGAAGCGTCATAGTGGGTCAGTTTGCCTTTTGCCACTTTGAAAGTCTTGATTGCAATCTCACTTGTGCCGTATTCCGATGTTACGGCTATGCATTTGACAGTGTGTGTGCCTTCGGACAGACTTACCACATCGCCTTTCGTTGAGGATGTGGTCGGGTTGCCACCATTGGTAGTGTAATAGAAAGTGGCATTGGGAGATGTGGATGCGAGTTGTATGCTTGCCTTATCCTCAACATAGTAGGTGGTGTCACCTGCGTTGGCGATAAAGTCGTCTTTGGTACTGAAAGTGGGTGTGTCGGTCTTGCCGCTGAAGGATGTCCAGGAAAAGTTATAAAGAAAGAAGTTTGCTGTTTCTCCAGATACGGCTTCAATGGTGGTAATCTTTATTGTGGATGCCCCCGTTACATCTATTTTTGCCTCAACCAGATACGCTTTGCTCATACTCGGGATGTTGACTGTTACATCCATCGTTTTTGAGCCTGCTGTAACACGGAAGGTACGGTCGCCGTAACCTGTGCCGGCAATGGCACCTTTGCAGTAGAAACTGATAGTGCCTATGCCTTCTTCAACCTGAGTGGCATTGAGTTTGCCTGTCAGTCCGTTGCCGCTCACTCCCGCACTCACCTTGAGCGAGCGGTAGCCGCCGGTACTGGTGCTGGTAGCCCCTACTGCGGTCCAAGTCTGACCGTTGTCGCCGGTGAAGGAACACTCGTCAGTTACATAATACTTGTTATCGGGTGCGTTTTTCAGCGTTTCCGTACCCGCCGCCATCACGCTCATAGTCAACACGATGGCACAAATAATAAGGAAAAGTTTTTTCATTGATGGTTATTTTGGTTAATTGGTTAACTGGTTAATTGTTTGTTACCCTCATTCCGGCGAAAGCCGGAATCTCTTGCTACCTCAAAATTCTTCGAGTTCTTGTTTCCCAATGCCATACCCTATAGCAAGCAACAGTATGAACCATACAGGCACTGCGCCGATGGGGTCATCTTCTTCTTCCGAAGCACCCGGATCACCTATGTTTCCCGGACCTACTTTTCTCGGTCCGCCACCGACACTGCTTGTAGTGGCGGAGGTGCTCGTTACACTACTTCGTCTGCCGGAGTTGAATCGGCTTATGCCGGCACCCGATGCCACACCACTACCCGCCGACGAACCGCCCGTGCCTTTCCTAACCTGACCGCCAACAATACTCATACTCGTACCCGAGTCGGAGCCTGTCAGTTCCTGCCAATCGGTAGAAGAAGCGGCAGTGCGGGGTTTGATGTTCAGTAGTAAGTTAGTGCCTACAGTAGCACTCTCGCCATCACCCAATGTAGATGCCATCTGCTCTACATTGTCGTCGGCAAAAACAATCACATTGCTAAACAAGGCAAGTAAAATTATAACTGATAATTTTCTCATAATCATAATTGTTTTTATTTTTGTTATCAGAGTATTCGGAAAAATCCGAATACTCTGATAAACCATGTTTATCTTACTACTGTTTTAATGGTTTTAACACTCTTGTCTGTACGAACAACAATGTTGTATGAACCTGCTACAGGGACTGCCAATTCAGCATATCCGCCAGAAGCCTTTGCCGAACTCATCTGACGACCTACCATATCGTAGAGCGTTACAGTTGCGCCATCCTCCAAACCGTCAACAAACAGTCTGCCGTCTTGCTGACTTACCGTTATATTGTCCGTTCCGTCGGTTTCGCTTATGATAGTAGGCACTCTATGTACCATATCCACACCTATAGAATACTCGTTGTTCAGACCTTTCTTCGGCATATCCAATTGGAAATCACCGAACAATAGGTTCTTCACTTGTACGCCGTTGTGCAGGAGCCATACAGCCGTTACATTGTCAAGTTGACTTTGTTTCTCCTTGATACTCAATGTGTAGATGCCTTTCTTAGGTGCATATATACCGAGCGGTATGTTCAGGGCGTTGTCCACCGGCATAGCGTTGTATGCAAGTTTCTGATTATCTGTCTCGGCGTATGAGAACAACTGCGGTTTAGCGGCTGCAGCATACATCTTAGTCAGGTCAAGACCTATCTCGTAGTCCAAACTATAGTCGTCGCTTACGAGCAGACCGGCATTGTCGGTTAGAGGCTCTACCTCTGTCGATTCGGTTACCTCCGTCATAGCCAGTTCAATCATAGCCTTGGCATTGCCCGTATTGTTGGCACGGTGGGGTGCTGACGGCGGAGTGAGCGTACGACCGTTTTTAGAGTAAGCGATAGTCTTCGTCTCGCCTGCCGAGCCTGCGGTCGAACCGTCTGCCACTTGTATGAAGTAACCCTTGAACGGCTCTAATTTCTGGTTCTTGGCGGTTACCTGTGTATAGGTGCGACTGTTACCACCGTCAGGTATAGATACATATACATTCTCCGTATCGATGTAAGCGCCATTGGTAATAATCTTACCCATTATCATAACCGACGAGTTGTTGACACCCGCATTGGCTTCGGCTATATCGTTCGGGTCGAACACTGACAGATAAGGCAGACCTACGAAGTTCCAACCATGGTGGCGTCGGTCGGCTTCAGCCGTCGAACCGTCTTTCCATGCCGTCACATTGGCAGTCTTGGTGTCCGTACCATTCTCGGTATAGCCGGGCTGGCTGAGTGGCGGGAAATATACATACTTCATCTTACGATAAGTATTACCTTCATCGTCTGACACTTCCTCAGCAGTATATAGTCCTATGATATAAGCTTGATGCGCTTTCAGTGTCTCATTCGGCTCTACTCGTACCCACCATTGACCGTCTTGTCCGGCAGAAGCAGAAGTGCTGTTGAGCTGGCGGTTGTAGCCGTCGTATTTCTGAATCATCCAATCGCCATTGCCTGCCATGTCGCCATACTCGCCCATGGTCTTACCATTGAGTTGGCGTATGTGCGATACCTTGCAGTCGTATGGCAACGAGAACGGATACCAGTACATGTCATCTATACGCTTAACATGCTCAATGGTGTCAATGGTGATTGAAGCATCAGCGTTGTTGATGATAGCATAACCTACCTCATCGTTGGTTGAGCGAACCTGAATACCATCAAGATCCATATTCAAACCGGATGTAACCATCAGTTTACCACCGGCATAAACCTGTATGTTGCGGAACTGCGACTGACCGCTGTTGTTGTTGTGGGTCAGTTTGGCACCGCCACGGATAACTACATCGCAGCTGTCGCACATCAGTTCTGTCAGGGTGTTATGGTCTTCTGTCTGTGTGTCACTACCGCCACGGAAACGGGTATCGGTTGTGTTCTCGTTCGGACCGTCAACCACGATAGGCACTTTGTAAGTCTCGCTGGCGTGTACATTCTCCACCTCCACACCGTTGACGATGCTCACTTCCGCTACCTGTATGCGCAGGTTGTGGCAGTAGTAGTGGGGAGTACCTTTATTAAGATGTATATTCCAAGAACCGTCGGGTTGCAGGTCGCCTTCTATGTAGTCTTCTTCATCAAGCGGTGTCCACTTGTTGTAGTATCCGGCGTAGTCGTAGCCTCCGATGAATGAGAAATTCTCGCAGGAAATCTGCACCTCTTTCTCATCGTCAGCATCCTGCGGCACATGCGCACCCTGCCATTCGAGCGAGTGCTCCCAGTCAAGAGTGTAGAAATCACCGATATTCTGCTGAACGGCGTTACTGCCGGACTTGACATTTATCAGACGGATCAGCAGACAGCGGAAGGTTGAAAGCTTATATCCTGCCTTGCCGTTTTGTGATGAGCAGTTGTAGTAACTGTAACTCTCGTGTGTCAGATCCTGTCCGAAGCCGTACCAGCCTGATGCATCGCCGGACTCGGCCGCGTTGCTCGCTTTGCAGTTGGTCCAGCTCCATGTTCCGGCAAGGTTGGCATTGCTTGGCCAGCCTGTTTCAGTGCGAGCACCCATAATATCAAGCATCGCGTATTTATGCACGAGGCTGGCGGTGTCGCCCTGTGCCGCACCTATATATTGCCACGACAAACTTGTTTCACCGTCGCAGCTCATTTCAGGCGGGATACGATCGTTGATCGTCGTGTCACGCACAAGCACGAAGGCGTCATTGCCACTGAATGAGAGTACACCACTATAAACGCGGTTCCAGTCGGACATATCCACCTTCTCCATAGCGCAGGCTATCGTCTTGGCGTCATCACTTACATTGCTCTCGTAGCGGTAGAAGATAATCTCCTCGCTCGGGGCTATATAACCGCGTTTGTGCTTGCCGTATGATCCGAGGGCGAGTTTGTTGTCATCGTTGTGTCCCCAGTAATATTCGGCATCACGCGACAACCAGATGTATGTTCCGGCAAGCGAGATGGTGTCATGTGTCGGGTTGAAGATAGCGAGAAGTTTAACATTCTTGTCCGCCTCATAGTATTTGGAGAAGAATATCTCATCGCCCACATTCTCGTCAATCTCGTCCGCAGATTTCTCGCGGTTGAGGATAATCTTGACCGTTGTGTTCTCCGCATCTTGGGTAACATTATGCTCTATACTCATATCCGTATTGCTTATGTCAACCACCTCGACTACCGGTGTACTCGGGTCAAAGCCTGATGTTATCGACCAGTTGACGGTAACATTTTCCGGCTCTGACGCGCCTGTGGTGCTTAGGATGAGCTGGCACGAACCGCTGTCGCCCATCTCGTCGGTTGAGAGAGGTGTGAACGAAACGGTGATGATACCACCGTCAGGCGAGAGGCTCGACGGACTAACCTTGATTCTGCCGTCGGTGCAGGTGCCTGTTCCCACAACCACCTGTGCGTAAGCATTGACCGTCGTTACATTCACGGTTGTGGAAACCGTCTTGCCGAGCGGGCCTGAAATGGTTACGGGACTCGGAGTGGCGGTTATGCTTATCGGGTCGCTACTCGATTCTGTCGTGAAGGTGGCTACATTACTCTCGCAACCATCGCTACCGATGACATAGAAACTGTAATTGGTAAGCGGTTTCAAACCTGTCAGATTGACGCTTGAAGCATTCGTTACTTCGGCTGCCTCGGTAAACATCGTCTTGTCGTTCAATGCACCGCCGGCGGTCATCTTCAGGCTTACATCGTCAACAAAGAAGTATGCCTGATTGGCGGCGCTGTTGGTACGAGCCACGAACACACGACCTACAACTTTTTCTGTCAGTGTGAAATCAACATAAATCTTCTTCCAAGCGTCTGCATCGTTATTGAACTGGAATGCGTAGTCCGCATTGGCAGCCACACTTACATGCTTCAAATAGGAAGCATCGGTGCTGTCTTTGCAGATACCTATGTAGAAATTGTTGTATGCTGCATTGAAAGCGCCTGTTGTGGTACTGCTTGCCGCATGGCGCACATAACCTTCCAAGTGGTAAGTGCCGGGCAGGAAGGTCATCTGCTCTGTATAAACACCTTCGTAACTGCGGCTGCCGTTTACCATCAGGTCTGCGGTGGACTGATGTGTGCAGTAACGGCTCTTGCTGCCACCCGTTGTACGGTTGACAGTTGATATCTGTCCCGGGATACTTACATCTTCGTCCCAACCGGCAAGACCTAATTCAAAGTCACCGTTCGAGAGAAGTTCAGTGTTCAGACGGGTACCCTGTGCGAGCATCACCGTACCGGTGGTTGACAAGTTCCAGCTGATGGTTGCCGTATAGGCTGTCTTGGGTGATGCACCGTTGTTCGCCATCGTGCCGAAGCCCGACTCACAAGCATGACCGTTCAGAGGCAGTGCCGTCCCCACATTGCCAACCTTATAGGTGCCTGTATGCTCACCTGTTGCGGTAGGATGATAGGTTACGGTGAACGAACCGCTCAAATCGCCGCTCTGGGCGTTGTACTTGCAGTTGTTGCCCATCTCTATGGAGAAGTAACTTGAGCCGGTCTTGGTGTTCGCACCGAGGATGTCGTCAAGGTCGCAAGGAGTGAGGTTCTTACCACTGAAGGTTACCTTCTGCGTTACCGTGCCGTTCACATCCGTCTGCATATCTATACGGGCAGGGAAGTAGGTTATTGAAGGAGCGGCGGAACGGGTGGTAACTCGTTGCTCATCAGAAGTCTGACCATTGTTTGTAACAGTATAGTAGTATTCTGTTCCTGCCGTTAATCCTGTGACAGCTTTATATGATGATGAACAAGATGTTTGAGTAACAGAGGTCTGATTACTTTTTGTTGCAGTACTGATTTTTACTGATCTTAAATAAGTTGTGTTGATTTTTGAAGTACCGAAGAAACCTATACGGGAATTTCCGGTTGCTCCTTTAATAGAAATCTTGAATGTTTTTGACTCCCCTGATGCCGAAATTGATTCAGATGTCCATACTGTTCCCTGTATACCATTGAAGTATACAGAATTTCCTGTCGTAGGTACTGCGTCATTAGAATATGAAGGATTGTCAATGACAATTACTTTCAAGGTTTGATTATTTCCATTGTTATTTGAGTGATACACAGTTACTTCTACTGCCAAATCTGTATTGGCATCTATAGAACTGGATAGAGTACTCAATTTAGGTGAGAACCATTCACATGTTTTACTTGAACGCGCAATGTATTGTCCGGAAGCATGTGTAGATGTTACAGCATCACCATGAACTGTTCCGGAACCGCCATATACCCATACATCATAATATTTATCGTTATATGCATAACTCCAAGCCTTATACAATCCATATTCAATGAAGTTTGTATTAAGTATCTCTGACTCTGATTTCTGATAAATATTTACAGTCGTTGTTCCACTGCAACTTGGTGCGAACCAGTTGGCGGTGAATCCTGTTGATGTTATCGGACAAGCGGGCAGAGCCGTCGGTTTGGAGCAGTCAACTACTGTAAACTCAAACACTTTTGGCATGTAAGGAACACCATCTTCGTTGTAAACAGTCTTCACATGGCCAGTCCGATCAATGTTAAAGTAGAAACGATAGGTATGACCAATTATTCTATAACCGTTATTCGGCAGATTGAGAGTGAGTTTATTATCGGTAATTGCATTTCTTGTTAAGGTAACACTATCTCCGGCTGTTACATCAATGAGGTAATTATGGAAATATGATCCCCAATTGCTTGAAGTAATAACATTTCCGTTTTCATCATACAGTTTGTCACTGCCTGCATCAATATAAAGATAACTGTCTGTAGCCGAGTTTTTGCAGTAATATCCCATATTGTTCACTACAGGACTCGAAACGGTTATCGGCGCGTAAGAGTAAATGGTTATCGTTATGTTCTGCGTGCGGGTTGTTGCACCTGGTGCGGTGAAGGTCAGGGTGGCGTTGTATGTACCAGCTACGGCGTTAGCGGCGGTCATACCGATGGTTACAACGCCCGTCGTGCTGTTGAGTTCCGCCGTGATCTTGTCCGCATCAGTGCCGCTCACTTCCACGCTTGCGCCATCGCCACAACTTGCCAGACCGCTGATAGTGATGCCGTTGGTCGCATCACTGAATGCATAACCTGCCACACCTGTCAGCGATGTCCAAGTTCCGCTCTTGACGGTTATGGACGGGTCGGGTACGACAGAACTGCCTATCTCCTGACAGCCGCCACTTGCCACTTTGGCACGGATCTGAACGGTCTGACCACGATAGGTTGCCCACGGCAAATCAGCCTCCAAACGCTTCGCCTCCTCACCCGTACAATCGGTTATCTCACGAGTGGTGAGAGTGGTCCACGAACCGCTGCCTACCTTGACTTCGTAGGTGGATATACGGTCGCGGGCGAAACGAACAGTGTAGTTTGTCGCGTCTGTTGCGTAGCAGGTTACATCAGGTGCCGCATAGTAGGTGCAGGTTGTTCCGCTGATAGGAAGGATATATATGTCTTTCTTGTTAATCGCCGCATCCGAATACAGACCTACACGGCGGATATTACTCGTCGCATTATAGGCTAACTTGTATGTGTTAAGATTGGAAGCGATACGCATGTTGTATTTCTTGTTGTCCCAATCAACTACATCAATAAACCATTTCTGCTTCTCCGATGACGCATTAGTAGCGTTCTGTATGCTTGTGTTGCTACCGTCGGAGTCAATATCCGTACTCGAACCGTACAAGTAATGGTTAGTGCCGCCTGCTGACAACGGCACGGACTTATAACTCATCGTCTGCGGGTTGGTGTTAGTCGCACCCGTTCTTGCAACTGCCGTATAAACGGCGCGACTTGGTACATTGCTTGCTATGGTCGGCACGCCCGTCGGGTTATCAACGGTGATAGCATACGGAGCGTAAGTGCCCAAAGCCGAACAACCTGAACCCCAAGGTGCGATCATATCCGCAGGTACGGCATACCAGTGTCCATCTGCCAATGTTCCATCGTTGACTGCAATGACGAAATTCTCCGGCAACGAACGACCATTCAACGAGTAAGTGGCAGTGTAATATACAGTTGAGCCGCCTGCCTTGAACACCTCAACCGTCAGCGTTGCCGTCTCTGTTGTGTTGTATGCCACAGGTTTATAAACGACACCTATCGTACCCGTCCATGTGGCACTGCTATGATTAGTTACAAGCGAAAGCGAACCTGATGAAATGGCACTCGTCTTTGCGGCACCTTCACCTGCCGTATCACCCGTCTTAATCTGGAAATGAGCGTTATCGGTATAAGCGCGGATGCTCACATTGGAATTCGGACCACTGTTGGTCGTCAGATACGAACCTGTCAGAGTCAGCACGCTCGAAGCCTCTACCCATACGCCTTTCGTTGCAACAATCTGCACGGGGTCGCCCTCAATGCGGATGTTGGCACTGCAATTGACAGTACCTGTAAGAGTGATAGTCTTTGTTGTTGTACCTGCGGTGAGCGTCAGCGTACCTGCAACAGACCCTGTTTCGTCGTTGGCGGAAGCGTAACGCACATATATATGGTCGGTTACCTTCGTCGAAGTGCCGCCGCTAAGTGTCAGGTTGCTCGTGCCGAAAGTGGAGTTGTCATCACTGATCTCAAAATGTCCCGTACCTGTCGATGTGGCGATGCTTGCAGTGATGCTGCTGCCTGACAGGTAACGGCTGTCAACGGTGATGTCAGTGCTTGCGGTGTTCTGACCGCACAAGGGCGAGAACGACAGACTTGCAACGGCGGAACCGCTGGCAGTGGTGTTGATTATACCCTGTTCCGCCACGGTTACGGTCGCGCTGCCCGTCTTCTCGCAGGTCTCCGTAAAGCCGATGGTGACGGTATAAGTGCCGCTTGTGGTCGAACTGAAATTGATGTTCGAGCCGCTCTTCTCAACGGTCGCACCGCTTGAAACACTCGGATCACCGAAAGTGCCGACAGGTACGCCACCGGATTCAGTGCCGCCCGTCTGCGAGAAGGCGATAGTGGTCTCAGCATCGCCGTCAATGTCCTTGTATATGGTCTGACTGCTCGGTGTCAGCGTCACCTCCGCCGGATCAGCACAACAAGAGGTCTTGTAGTCGGAGTATGTTTGAGCCTCTCCTACTGTAATGGTTTTCACATAGGCACGTTTTGCTGAGGTGGCAACTGTAACGCTGCTGACAGCAATAGCATCATTAACAGTAAAGGTTAATACTCCTCCACTCGAACTTGGACTTTGCGCGGAACCAAAAGAGGTGTTACTATTTACAGTAACAGATAATGTTCCCGAATCAGAACCATATTGTTTGGCATCAATGGTAATAGTTTTAGTGGTAATCGCAGTTGATAATGTACAAGTTATTGAGCCGGCAGAACCGCTTGCTCCCAATTTGAGACCGTAAGAACCCACATACACTTTTGAACCTGAATAACTGCTCATTCCTGACGCAGATGATACTTGGTCAGCAATACTTGCATTTATATCTGCTGTACCATCTGAATTGGCTGTGTTAAATGTTACTGTTGCAGAAGTTCCGCTACTGCCTTCTGCCCAAACGGCATAATAGGTGGTACCGTCGGCTGTGGCTGAAGCACCGGCTTCTTTTACAACAGTGGTGCTGTTCTCCGAGTTGGAGAAGCCCATGAAGTACTTGTGCTTGCCCTCGCAGGTCGAACCGGTTGCGGCAGTCGCGAAAGTAGGTACGGTATAAGAGCCTGTCAGCACCTGAGTGTCGTTCTCGTCACCATGCAGAAAGTCGATATAGGTATCTGCCACAACGCCCGATATGCTTATGCTTACATCGCTTGTTATCGTACCGGTCAGTGTCAGCACGCCCGTTGTCTGATTCCAAGTGGATGTCGTTCCTGTCACCGTTACTGATGAAGGCAGAGCGTAACCCGGATTGGCTGTAAACTTGTAGCTTACATTTGCCGCACTGCCGGTATAGGTGTAGCTGTCAGCGGAGTTAAGTGCCGAACAACTTACGTTAGTCATCGTGGCGGAGATGCTGTAAGTCTTGTTCTTCCAGATGGCATACAAGGTCTCATCGCTGGTCAGTACCCTGCTGCCGGTGCTGACGGTCGTTCCGTTGCCGTCCGCCTGTGTGTTCCACTCCTTGAACTCCTTGCCCGTCGGGGCGGTGAAGGTGCAACTGCCGACCGTAACCGTCCTGTTGGCGGCACTCTCCTCGCAGCTTACCGGACTTGCTGGCAATGAAGCCATCGTGCCGCTACCACCATTAGCATTATATCTCAGCTGATAGTAAGGCACCCAGTGGCAAACGAAGTTGTAATCGGAGATATTGTTGTTCCAGATACGGAACTTGCCTCTTGAGCCTGTCGGCTCGCTGTTCAAATATGTGGCTTTGAAGGAACCCGATGTGCCATTGCTGACTTTCATCGCTGTAACGGCACGGGTACGCGAGATACCACGCGTGTCGTTGGCTTCGTCATCCACGCCGCTATATACATAACCTGTTTCTGTCTGCAAACCTACATAGTAGTTCCATGCGGTATTGTTCGTTCCGTCCAAAGTAACAAGGTCGGTCCAATAGACATTGGAATTATTAGGATCAACCGTAAACGCTTCCGTATTGGCTGTTTGGTTCCAATCACCGCTACCGCCCCAGCGCAGACCGTAACCCGAAGGCTCGAATTTGATATACAGGTTGCTTCCTGATGTTATGTTGTCATCCCAGATGTGTAAAGTGCCGGTTGCGCCTTCCGCCAAACCGAGTGTGGCACTGTTGTTGCTCGTCAGCGGCATATCTGCAAAGGTCGCATTGGCGGAGAAAGCCGAAGCCCATGCCTCATTCTCTCCCACCCAGTATTGCGGCCAGTTGCTGCTGCCGTCCTTGCCCGGGATGGTATAACTCAATGTGTAGTGGCTGCCGGATCCGCCGTTGCTGAAACCGCTGGTGAGTCCGTTGTTCGATGAGTTGAACGCGCTGATACAGTATCCGCTTGATGTGGCACCGGTAATGGTAACGGCTATTGCGCCTGTTATCTTCGCGGAAGCGATGGTCAATGTGCCTGTGCTTTGATTCCATGTATAATCTGTTCCTGCCGTTTTTTCCGTGCCGCCTATTGTGACGGTTATGGCAGCAGGCAGAATCTTGGGACTCGTGGCGGCAAACACGGCAGAAAAGTCTCCGCATACATTTGCACCGGCATCCGGACCACTAGACTTGGTTACGTTAGTCAGCGTATAACCTACCGTCCACATGCCGGAGTTTTTATTCTCCAATGTCTCGCTCTTGTCGCAATAGTTTGTTGCGGCTGTAACTTCTATTTTGAAATCATAATCGGTGTTGCACGACAAGCCCGTGATTGTGCAGGTCTTCTTGCCTGTTCCGCTGTCGGTCGTTATGCTTCCCACGCCTGTGGAACCGTAGGTTGACCCCGAATGTGTCTTGTAGGTGACGGTATATGGGTTGCTCGCCGCCACATTGCTCATATTGTTCCAAGTGAGCACCGCCTCCGTCGGATTGGTGAAATTAACCGAACCATTAATTGCACCAAGTGGAGAGCAACAAGTGGTCATGTAATTTGAGTATGATGCAGAACCTCCAATTTCGAGGTCATAGTACTCTGTACCACTTGAGGTAACATTACTTGTTGAGTAACCTCCAAATTGATTGGTTGTACCGGCTCTGAATATGAATCCACGACCCGATTTGGCAGAATTAGCACGCCATGTTCCTTTTGTACCACTTGTAAAAGTCCAAGTATATGCAGTTGTACTTGTCCCTAAATTAGTAGAAGATGAGTAAGTAATATAAGTCGTTCCAGATTGAATTGTAAATCCACCGGTAACAGCAGTTATCGTATATTCAGTGGCACTACTCTCCGTTGTCGTACTACTTATCTTTGAACCTGTGCCGGATGCGTAGTACTTTGTACCTGATACATCCGCATAAATTTTGAATGTACCGCCATTAGTACCATCAAAACTACCAGAGCCATCACTTTTTGCAAATACTGCATAATAAGTTACATCGCTCGTATTCATATTTGGTAGTGAACCACCTGCACTGATGTCGTAGAAAGTGGGAACTATGCTTGCTTTTGCAACCTTGCCTGTCCAAGTATCTGTTGCCCAACCGACAAATGTGGTACTTGCACCTGTGCCGGAATCGCAACTCGTCGGGTCAGAGCCACTATATGAAACCGCTGCCCCCTCTGCAAACGATGTTCCGCCTGTATTCAATAAAGTAGAGCCGTTGTAGAAATAGGCTTTGTGAGTCGGAACATTAACCGTAACAGATACGATGTTTGATGTAGTTGAGCAAGAACCACTGCTTACAACACAATAGTAGTAAGTTGTTCCTGCTGAGGCGGTAGAAGGTGTGTAAGTGCTACTTGTAGCACCACTAATGCTACTGGCACCGGTCGTACTGCTTGATGTATTTGAATACCACTGATAAGTTAGACTTGTACCATTTGCTGTCACACTTAACGCTGTTGCACTTGCACCTTGCGTATAAGTCGCACCTGTCGGTTGAGAGGAAATAGTAGGATTAGTGCAAGAAGAAGCAGTTGAATAAGTGATGGTAATAGTCTTTATACGCAACTGCGTATTAGAAGTATTACAGTTCTGAATAGTAATTGAGGAAGTACTCCCAACAGATAATCCTGTGACTGAACCGGAGTTATTGCTTAAAGTAATGGCGGTCAATGAGCCACTCCCTACTTTATATTTTGTAGTTGGAGATGTTGATGTTGTGATAGTAAAACCTGTTATAGTTACACCTGTTGCAGGAGTTAATGTGATTGAACCACCGTTACCACCTGAATTATAATATAAGCGTAATTCTTTGCTCGAAGAATTATATGCGGGATTAGAACTCGCAGAGTTTTTTGCAGTAGAGAATGACACTATACCTGTTACCGTTCCACTCGTAGTTGTAAAATTAGTGCAATTCGTTCCCGTTGCAGAACCCCAGCCAAGTGTGTAAGTATCTCCCCACGCTTGTGAGAATGTTAGAATAAGGACGCTTATCAGCACCCAGATTCGAAGTAAATAAATGTTTTTCATATTTATACAGTTTATATTTTACAAATGATTATGTTCAAATTACTGATAGACAAAATAGTTTGAAAATACATAATTGCTAAGAATAATTAATAATCATATAAAATGAAAACACAAACTAATTTCAAGTCTTGCCTTACAAGGTTAAGGGGACTGATGTTAAACCTCGGTTATCACTCGGTTGTCACTCTGCCGTCGCGCTGCAGACTGCACCGCACATTATCCATAATACTGCTACTACTGTGTATCGGAGTCGGGAATGTGTGGGGAGATAGTTACACCATTACATTCGATGGTTCTGTCAACGAGTCCACTCTTGTTTCAGGAACTGCCGCGAGCATAACCGGAAATTCTACGTACGTTACGGGAGATGTGAGCAATATTTCAAAAGCGTATGGACCAACATCTGACGGTGTAAAGGTTGGAGCTTCTAGTAATGCCGGAAATTTTACAATAAGCTTATCTGCTTCGGGACAAGTGACACCAACTTCTATTGTTGTTTATTGTAAGTTATATAATTCAAACAAGGCATCAACTGTAAACGTGAATAATATTGGCGCCCAATCGGTTTCAAGTAGTTGGGGAAATGTTACATTCTCCACAAGTACAGCATTAACTTCCCTAACGATAGCATCAAGCAAGTACATTTGGGTAAAATCGATAACTATAAACTATACTCCGGCGGCTTCTTGTACGACAACCCCGACTGTTACTGCCGGTAGCAATAGTTCGGTTACTTCTACTACTGCAACGGTATCTTGCTCGTCTGGTATCAGTTCGCTTGGATCGGCAGGGTGTAGTATAAGCAGTTACGGATTTGTGATTGGCCCATCAAGTAACCCGTCAATTGGTGGTTCCGGCGTAACGAAACATGAAGTCGGTACGACCTACACCATAACTGGAACATTGTTTTATAAAGATCTTACTGGATTGTCGGCAGAAACTACCTACTACGTTCGTCCTTATGCTACCAATGGTAATGGTACAGGTTATGGTACACAAACTATTTTCACAACACCGGCGTTGCCTACATACACTGTAATACTCAAGGATGATAACTCGACATACACTCAGGCATCCTATGGGGCGAGCGTAACATTGCCGTCACGTGATGGTTGTACAGGTTATACTTTTGCAGGTTGGACAAAGAGTTGGGCAACTGCTCAAACAACTTGGACAACGACTGCACCGACTATTATTACGGCAGGTAGTTATACCCCAACCGCCAACGAAAACCTCTATCCGGTTTATACAAAGACGGATGGTGGAGGTACTAGTACTCAAAATATCACATATTCTGGTTCAACTACGAACATGACTGGTAATAACGATGCTGCAACTTTAGGATTAGATGCTGATTCATGGAGTGTAGTAGCCGCAAAAGGCGGAAATAGTAATTATCCGGGATTAAATACAGCTGGCGATATAAGACTTTACTATCATGCAGACGGCGGAAATACGATAACTATTACAGCACCAATGACGATTACATCGGTCTCGTTGACTTTTACTGGAGACAACTATTATAATAATGCTTGGGTAAAAGTTAATGGAGTGATTATTAGTCTTAGTGATGGTGTCTATCCTATAAATGCGACAAGCTTTGTAATAGGGAATGCTAATACCTCAAATATTCAAGTTAGAATTTCTAATATTGCAGTAAACTACTCAAGCTCTACCACCTCTTACATTTCCGTGCCGAATTGTTGCAATCAGCTTGGTGCAATTAATGGTTCATTAATTTTGTTCACTTATAGATAGCACAAATAGCCCTTATTTATGTATTTTACAAACAATTATGTCAAAGAACAATTCACATTTATTTTTGGTGCTTGTGAGTTGGCACTATATTTCATAATGTATTTAGTTTTTTATATTATTCTTTATAGTGTATACGTGCATCAAATGGTTATTTCTGCTTTTGTATGTATTTCTAAAATCAAATTCATTCCTTCCGGTATTTGGCTATAGATTTGCTCTAACCGCGCTTTTATCTCTTCATTGTCAGTCACAATGAACAACAGCACTTCAGTCGGCTTCGCTGTCCTGTGACTTATAAATTCCACAGCTTTGTAAAGTCCTTGCAACTGATATCTCCTTATGGCATTTTCGTTGCGGCAATATTTTATCTCTATTATGACATTTTTATTTTCCTGTTGAACCAACCCATCCAACACCACTCTTTCATTTGAATTCATTCTGACTTTAACGAGTCCTTGCAAGTTAGGATATCGCCTCTCCTTTAAATATTTTAATGCGAGTTGCTCTACAGCGGTATAATCCGCTACTTGTTGATTAACTAAATGCGCATCCGTCAGTTGTAGATTTATTGTTTCATTTAAGGACGGTTTATCACGAAAAGACCTCGCAGGTGCTATTTCCGGAGAATTCTCTACGGCTTCTGCTTTCCGTTTCTTGCTTATTTCTGCCGGAGAAGCCTGTCGTAAATCCAATGGCTTCCCCTGTATGGCCGCTGCCGCCTTTGAAAAATCTGTCAGCAATCCGGGAATGTACTTGTCCAATAATAGAACACATAATGCTACTAATGCAAGATACGCCCACGAGGAATTTGAAAATACGCAAATCTCTATAATCATAAGAAGGAGAAATGCTCTCATCCCCCAGTTGAGACAATCTTCTTTGAGCGGATGAGTTTTTTTGAAAAGGAAAAACACCCAAGCGGATGCAAGATACAAAAGCACTATTACAATCAAGAGAGCAACGACAATAAACACAATGTCATTCTTATGGTTAACTATCTTCTTTGTTAGTGCTTTGATGGTCCCAAAGGTGTTTTTGTGTCGGACGTTTGAGAATTCTTCGCTTGTAGAGTCGGTATTAACCGTCATATCAGAGGATAGTTTCTCGATACCGGAAGTATCTGAACCTATAGTATCTACAGGTATCACAAATTCCGCCCGCACATTGCAGACAGCGTTTGTGAAGAGCAAAACTATGATGCCAATAGCTGTTCTCAACCATTTTGGATTCATATGCAGGTATGTTTTCATAATGTATTGTATTTTTATATTTATATTCGTTTTATTGTTCGCGTGTGTATGTACGCATTTACATTTACATTCACTTTACTCATAATGTACTTCCATAAACAAATAGGAGCGACGGAAAAACCGCTGCTCCTATTGAAGAAACTTCCTTACGTTTAAGCAAAATCTACATGGCCACCTTGCCCAAGACATGAGGAGAGAATAATTCTCTAAACCATGAGATGGTATTTCTAACTTTTAAATCCAAAATAAGATGCTTCTGAATCTTTTGGCTTAACTTCTCATATTCTTTTGCAGACATTTGACCTTTGCTATTCTCTACATAGCCGAGGAATACCGCCGGAGTACGAATGCTCTGTAGCATTTTACCAATAGCTTCGCTCGGCATAACGCCATCCTCATACAAACGGTATTGGTTTGCTCCTAGTCCGAGAATCTCCGACATCTTCGAGGCGGATAAACCATATAACTCTCGCGTCTCCTTTATCTCTGCTGGAGAAGGAATCCCATATTTCGTGCGATATTGAACATATACACGCTCCAGATTATCGAAGTCCATTTCGTCCGTAGTAAACTCTATACCGGTCTCTTCACAACGATAGTTGATATGCTCATAGGTATATTTCTCTCCTCGGAATACCATGGTTTCCGTCAAATGTTGCAGTCGAGCTTTAGCATTCTCTGCAAAAGGGCTTTCAATTACTTGTCTTGGTGTCATGATTTGCCTCCTTTCTTATATGGGTATGTCATTGGAAATTCCGCTAAATGGAAAGAAATGCATATAGCGCGTGCATTAGGTATGCCATAAGCAATCTTGATATACACCTCTTGACCTTTGAAGTCTTTCCCGAAAACCCATAAATCGCCCCATTTGTTAAGGAGATTTGTAATTGGACCTTCAGAATAATCATTTACCGTCAAGGATTGAATCACTTGTTTACGCGCCCCCGGAACAATATCTAACTCGGGGATTGAATCCCGATTCTTCTCTCTATCATCTAGAAAGAAGATATCAAACACCTCCACTTTTTGGTGAAAATCATTGAGGAACTTCTGGATTTCCGCTAATGTCGCTATCATAGCTTTGTGCTCTTTACTGAATTTCGCTGCAAAGTTACAACAAATTTTTGATATACGCAAGCATTTTCTCAACTTTTTCGTTGAAAAACGCATTTTTCTTCAATAGAAGTACACTATGTCAAAGATCTTTTCGTTCCTTTTTATAGTACCGAACGATAGTATATATCTTCTTTCTCCCTCATCCGTGTCGGGCACAACTATTATATCGTTATTATTTTATGCTCCTACTTATTTTAAATCTCTTAACACCTCAATATCCAATGGCTTCATCGTGTAAAGAGATGATTTTACATATTTGATATTCAATCGGCATGATACTTTTCAGTAAACAAGTCAAAAGTTTACGATTTTTAAGATTCTTTCTCAGTTATTGAGTCAACCTTTTTCAGGTTTAGTCAAAGATTTAGTCAAAGAACATGTTTGCTTTTTTTCTTGTTCAGTTCCTGTTCATTACCGGTTCTAATTATGGCTTGAAGCGGCTGTTCGTCTATTACCAACGTGCTTTTTGCAATTAAGTGCAATGTCCTATTATTGTTCTATGTCATATTTAGTGAGCCAATGGTAACCCAATACCATAAACCCGAATATTAATTAAAAGCGTTATTTGATATATTGATATTGAAATGACTAATTTAATGCTACGCAAATAAACACATGGTATAAGATAAACATGCTGCGTAAGTAAAAGGCATTGAGAGTAATAACAAAGGTCTAAAACAGATCAGACACTGAACTTCAAGTTCAATGTCTGACTGATAAATCGTATTACTTATACACTACCGCATGCGGAACACCAGCGAATAGGAAGAGAGCAACCGGATGTGAGATACAAGTGTACCAAAAGAGAACTGCCGCAGGCGAAACACCTGCGTACTTGATTAATACATCAAACCAAACATCCAAAGCGGAAGTCTATTGCCCATCGGATAGTCGATATCATCGGCTGCAATATATGCGTTTTCTACTTGCGTCACTTGTTTGCCGTCTTTTGCTCTGCCACCAATCTCGAAAGTAAGGTTGTGGTCAATAAGAAAGTCGCCCCGTTTGTTATACTCCACCTGATGCTTGTAGCCTAATTGGTTGCAGAAGAACGACTCACGCACGGTACCGATATTAGGTTTCTCCAGAGACAAAGCATAAAGCAGATTACTATTTTCCATAAGAATCTTATCCGGTTTCTGCATCTTTTTGACACTCAAATCATCTGAATATAACAAGCGGATGAGTTTGGCATCGTGCAGATATTGAAGATATGCGAGAACGGTTGTTCGGGCGATGCCGGTCAAAGTGGCGAGTTTGGTTGTATCAACCAACATTGGCACCTCTGTGGAGAGAACTGCTAATAGTGCTTTGAGCTTGCGGATATTGCCAATATCAACTTTTCTGAGTTGAGGCAGTTCAATATTGAGCAACAAATCAACAGTACTTTCAACACGCTGGAAATATGAGTCAAGACCTTCCGTCCCAAATGGATAATATCCTTTTTGGAGGTAATGCGAGAAAAACTCCAAAGGATGACATTTCTGTTGCACCTCCATCGCGATATCCATACCGCTGTGCAGAATGTCATCTAATGATACTTTAGGTAAATCAATGTCATGGTAAAGTTTCACATACTCGCGGAAAGACAAACCTTGCATATCATAACTTAAACAACGGCGCGATAAATCGGCTTGAGCATTCAAAATATGCAACAGAGACGAACCTGTAAAAACAACACGCAACGGTCTGAAAGTGTCATAAATCTCTTTGATTTCTTTAGCCCACAGCGGAGCATTATGAACTTCATCCACAAGCAATAACTCACCACCTTGGCGATAGAACTGCTCGGCCGTATCCACCAAACTATGTGTGCTAAAATATGAATTATCCAAACGCACATAAAGCGACTTATGATTGTCATTGTTGCCATAATGCAATTTCTGATATTGAAGCAACAATGTGGTTTTACCCACGCCCCGCGCACCGCGAATAGCATTTAAGCGAGATTTATCCCAATCAACATCATCAATGATAGACCTGACAAATTCCGTAGAAGTGTCTTTTAACAAATCAAGATTTCTTTGAAATAATGCATCCATTGTGTATCTATTTGGTGATTAAAGTTTTTGTTTTCCCTTCATCCACTGCAAAGTTACAAAAAATGTTTTACATATACAACATTTTTTAATAAAAATCGTTTTGTATGCAAAACTTTTATTGCAAAAAAGTGTTTCTTATTCGCCACACTTTATTAAGCAAGTAGTTTAGCAATGCAAAATTTATCAGTCATTTCAATATGTCAAATATCGCTTATCCGTTTTGTGTGTCTGATAAAACACTATATGTTAGTTCAAGTCAGTTATCAAAATACAACTTTTAGGTATAATTTGGCACAAATCTAACGGCCGTTTGATTTGAACAATAAAATACAACAAAACCGCAATAAAAACCGAGCCAAATCCCTTACAATTTGTTCCTTCTCAAAACAAATAAAACTCACTCAATTTCTAACCTTTATATATACACATAAAAGACCGCGCATAGAAACAATAAAATTTCATATCTATACTTCAAAGCCCTTTACCAATCATCAGTTATACCACAAAAAGAGTAGCCTTCTTGTCATATGTAAAATCGTTCCTTCATATTAGGGTATAGTTATATTGCTACAAATATACATTTTTTTTTTCAAAAAAACAAGTTTTTGCTTAAAAAACATAAAAAGACAATAAAATCATAAAAAATAATACTATTTTACCTATTTCTGACACTTGCCTCGCAAATAACAACTTTTCTATCTAAAAAACACCATTTTACACACTGATGGGCTAACCACGGATGAAACGGATGTAACAAATTAAAACAGTTGTGATGATAGCAATATGGAATACGATTAGTCATTAAAAGTAGAGAGCATCTGCTACAATTTGTTTCACTTGTCTTTATCTGCAGTTATCAAAATTATGCTATCATCGGTGTTCAAATCAAACGGCCGTTAGATTTGTGCCAAAGCAAAAGGGATAGATGTGAAAAGTTGTCAAGTAAAAGGTATTGCTGCTCGTAAATGATAGACAGAAAAATTGCTCTAAGGTGATTATGTCTAAAAGTGAAATCTTGATAATTGAAAAGAACTAACATATAGTGTTTTATCCGACACACAAAACGGATAAGCGATATTTGACATATTGAAATGACTGATAGAAATTGCATTTTTGTGCAGTTTTCAATCATGCAAAACTACACTTTTATGCACTTTATAAAATTATTTTATGCATTTTTGTGCAGTTTGAATATTTTTTTGTATCTTTGCAACCGAAAATAACGTAGGAAAATTACACATTTTTGCACTTTTCGGCTATGGAAGCAGATTATCTGAGTATATTAAGCGACCAACGTGCTGAGCTCGAAAGCAAGCCGTGGTCAAGTTATATTACCCGTAAGGAAGAGCAAGAAATCAATCTTAACAGCACTCTTGCTCAGGTTGTTATCGGTGTTCGTCGCAGTGGCAAATCAACCCTTTGTGCCAAAGTCATGCTCCAAAGCGGACTACCTTTCGGCTATATCAACTTTGACGATGACCGTCTTGGTAGTCTCACTCGCAAGGATTTTGACCCTCTGCTTAAG
>JAFVAX010000028.1 GCA_017480285.1 Paludibacteraceae bacterium
AAATTATAATTCCATATCTCAAGGAAAATTTTGTCATTGATAACATATTGGCAGATACCTCCAAAAAGCAAATTTTGCGTGACGCTATGAAATTCTATGCCGAACAAGCAAAAAACCAATTATCATTTAGACCTAAATACGATATTCAGTCGCAACTTGACGAGTTTGGTGATGACGATGAAGGCAATGAGATAGAACTTGATATGGTTATCACACAAGAACAAGTGAAAACTGTTGTCGCACCAATATTTCAAAAAGCCATTGATGTATGTAAAGACCTACTCAAACGCAACGGACTAAATGGCGATAAGTTAGATACACTTATTCTTGTTGGTGGACCAACCTATTCGCCCGTTTTGCGCCAAATGCTCAAGGAACAGATTACACCTAATGTAGATACCGATATTGACCCGATGACCGCAGTGGCAAAAGGCGCTGCATTGTTTGCCTCAACTATTGACAGCGAGACATCAGCAGAACCACAACAAGCAGGCACCATAGTACTGGATGTCGCATACGAAGCCAACTCGGTAGAAACATTGGAGTTTATATCAATAAAACTCTTGCGCAATGAATGCAAGGGAAATATCCCTAATAAAGTATATGTTGAGCTTACTCGTGGTGACAAAGGATGGGCAAGTGGTAAACTTGAAATCAATGAAATAGGAGATGTTGTTGAGTGCCAACTATTAGAAGGTAAAGCCAATGCGTTTTCCATTGCAGCCTACGATGCACAAGGTAATATCCTACCATGCTACCCAAGTGATATTACTATTATTCAAGGCTCAAAAGTAGGTGCTGCTGTTTTGCCATATCACATTGGTATTGAAGTGCATAATACAGAATTAGAGAAAGATGTATTTACGACCCTAAAAGGCTTGGAGAAAAATCAGACCCTACCAGCTGTGGGTGTACGCAACGGACTAAAAACCCAAAAACAACTTGCTCCGGGCAATCCCAATGACCGACTGATTATCCCTATTTATCAAGGCGAATATAATGCCGAAAACTCCAATGCTATCCATAACGACCATGTGTTTGATGTGGAGATAACAGGTGATGATGTTCCCGCACTTGTTCCTGCCAATTCGGATATTGACATTACAATCAAAGTTGACCGTTCACAACTGATGAAAGTAGAGGTCAATTTCTTTGCTATTGGTGAAATAGTTGAAAAAGAAGTAGATGTGAAAGCCCGCCAAGGGGTTACAGAATGTGAACTCAAGTCTAAACTGCGTGAAGCAAAACAACAATTACATTCACTTGAAAACACTTCTGCTGTCAGTGCCAACGAACTCACAGAAGTCAAATCCCTGATGTCTGATATTGAAGGTCGTTTTGAAGGAGAGAAAACTGCCGAAGATGGCAAGATGCACTTGTTAGCAGACTTGCGCCGTGCCTTTCTCAAAATGGATGAAGTTGAGAAAACTCATGAGTGGGAAGCATTAGAGCAGAAACTGCGTGATGAGTTTGAACGCTTGGAAAAGGCTAATAATGATCTTGGCAACAAGCACGATAGTGAAGTAGCTGAACTCCGTCACCAAACAGACGAAGCCATCCGTAAACACAATACATCCATTGCAAGAAGTGTACTAAAAGGAATTGATGACTTGTTTATTCAAGTAACATTTATCCATCAGTTGATAGGGTTCATTTTGCATCATAACAAAAATTTCAATCAGTATAGTTGGCACGACACTACTCGCGCTCGAAATTTACTTACACAAGCACAAAATAAAATAGTAAGTGGGAATATAAATGAAAATGAACTATTGCAACTTTGCCGTGAAATAGTTAATCTGTTAGATATGCCAGAAAGTGAGAAACCCAAAATAGGATAACCTATGCCCACACTTGACAAGCAACAACAAATAAGTCAGTACAAAGTCGCTTTTCCTATTAAGGATAGCACTTATGCTGAAACCTACAGGGTAAAAGATGCGACTGGGAAAAACTTTTTTCTCAAGTTGTTCAACTATGCCAAGTTGCATTGCTCACAATTTGACGAGAATGGTAATGTATTGGAGTTGGTCATATCCAAGCAACTGCGACATCACAACCTTACCAAGTACCATGATTGTGGCGAACTGCTTCTGAACAACAAGCAGTTTGCCTATATCGTGTATGATTTTATTGTAGGAGAAACAGTTGCGCAGAAAACCACTCGTGAAAAGCGGTGCAGTGTGTATAATGCCAAGCAAATAGTAAGTGGGGTATTGCAAGGCCTGCAATATCTCCATTCACTACCAACGCCAATCTTACACAACGAACTCACTACTGATAATGTGATGCTTGATACAACCAATGGGAATCATCCCATCCTCATAGATTTTGGCTACGCATCATTCTTGCAGGTCGGCAGACAGACTGCACGCAAAGAGCACCTCAATCCTTTCTACCTTGCACCGGAAGCCTTCAATGGTATCTTTACCCCACAAACAGACATTTTCTCCGTAGGCATTATGCTCTATCATCTGCTTTTCGGTTTCCCCCCACACTCGTTAGAACTGTCTTCGCTTTTATCTAACAAACAGGGGTTGGAAGATGCTTTAGCAGAAGCACGCAATAGACCATTGAATATTCCTAACGCACAGATGTTTGAATTGAATGAGCAACTAATCAACACTATTGCTAAGGCAACTGCTACAAATCCGGATGATAGATTTCAAACAGCAGACGAGTTCTTAAAGGCACTAAATGGTGACATTAAACTATCGTATTTGTCTATCGCTAAAACTGCAACAGAAACCCCTAAAAATATTAATATCCGAAGAGGTAATGGTTTTGCAGATGTTATAGGATTGGACGAACTGAAAGAAAAATTGCAATTCGATGTGATTGACTTAATCCGTAACCCGGAAGAGGCAAAAAAGTGGGGTATAGATATGCCCAATGGTTTGTTGTTTTATGGACCTCCAGGATGTGGTAAAACTTATTTCGCTGAAAAATTTGCAGAAGAAGCTGGTTGCAATTTTATGTCTGTACATTGCTCTGATATTGCCTCGCCTTATATTCATGGCGGACAAACAAAAATAGCAGAAGTGTTTAAGCAAGCACGTGATAATGCACCAACAATCCTTTTTATGGATGAGATTGAAGCAATGATTACCGACCGTCAGCTGCACAATAATGTCAGCGAATCTGGTGAAGTAAATGAGTTTCTGACACAACTTAACAACTGTGGTAAGGAGAGAGTATTGGTTATTGGTGCCACCAACATTCCTACAAAAATCGATAAAGCCGCACTTCGCGCTGGAAGATTGGAATTAAAATACTATATACCTCAACCGGACAGCAAAACCCGTCAAGGTTTATTCGAACTCTATCTTCGTAATACAAAAGCAGACTTTGGCATTGACTATGAGCATTTGGCATCTTTGACGGAGAATTATGTGTCTGCCGAAATAAAACTGGTCGTGGACGAAGCAGTACGACAATCTCGCCGTCAAAATCTACGATATGTTACGCAGGCGGTTATAGAAGAAATCATCAAAGGGCATAAAAACAACTTGACAAAACAAGATATTCAAAAATACGAAGATATTCGACGCGAGTTTGAGGGAATCAAAGAAGAACGCAGAAGAATAGGCTTCCAATAAATCAAAACGGATATGAATACACAGGAATTATTGTTAAAGACAGCGTTTTGCTGCATGGCTTGCGATGGAGATATTGACAAAGAAGAAATCAGTCTCCTCAAAAAACACACAACAGAATCAAATTTGTTTGTTGGATTGAGTGTTGAAGAGAAACTAAATGAATATGTTGAGGCTATTAACAAGCAAGGCAAGATGTTCTTGGCATCATTGTTAAGTGAAATAGTATCAATGAATCTGTCTGCTTCTGAAGAATTACAAATAGTGAAACTTGCTATTGAGATGATTGAAGCAGACAAACTAATTGAGTATTCTGAAATTGCTTTCTTCAAACGCATTCGTGCAAAACTGAAAATATCAGACGAAGAGATACTTTCTGAATTACCTGATAAGGAAGATTATCTCCTGCCAGATATTATTGATGATGAAATAGACACAGATATCTCGTTCAATAATATTTCAATTTCCAAATTCAATATACAGGTAAATGATTCAAATAATAATGTTGGATAGGAATCTGGTGTAATACTTTTATCTCGCAATGAAAAAGTCAAACATCCCCTTATTGTTTTTAGTTTGTGCCTTATTCGCTTGCAGTAAGCCACATACTACCGAAGAAACGCCCGACAATATGCCTCTCACTCCTCGCGCTGTTGAGTTACTTAATCATATAGCTCACGCACGAAACATGGATGAGAGCTTATTGGATTATGGGCATTACGCAACAGACTTGCAGCGTGAAATGTTGCTTATTGTTGATACATGTTCCAACAGGGTGCATCGTTTCCAAGTGCGCCGCTTGGCAACGGCTATTTCTATAGACATAATGAATAGCGTAATGGATGATTCATTGCAAATGCAATTCTATCTTGATTATATACTTATTCCATACCAGCAAGTCAATAGTCATTGGTATATAGAGCAATCTGATACACTGACGGAATTTATGTGTGAACCGTATCTGGCGGAAGACAGTACCGTTCATATTTTCCGGATGTCACTTTTCTTTAATGAGAAAGGGCGAAGTTTTGCTATGGTTTCATATCCTGACGATGCCATACACTCTCCATTTCTTATGTTTGCTACAGATGAAGATTTGACAACCCCGGACTATATCATTAGTGAAGAAGATGAGGGAATAGATGTGATACCGCCAAGCGAAGAAAACTACCTCACGATGTTTATTCCTATGGAGTTGCTGTTGCCGCAAATGCTTAGTCACTCGAAATTGTTTCCTGCATATTTGAGCAGTGAAGGAGAAACAAAGGAAGAACAATTCAAAATGACAATGTTTGCTCTGGAAGAATTTCAACGCCAATATGCCGAATGGCAACTTTCCAAACCTTCCACTCAAAAGCAATAACCGACATTCCTGTTTTTTTTACAAAGGATTTCTGACTTTTAGTATGTTACATTACTGAAAGTCAGTTTCTTTTTTGTACCTTTGTATTTGTTTTTATCTGTTTTCTCATACGCCCGCCGCCGCGATGGGTTTCGCTGTTTCTTTCCGACCGTTAGTCGGATTGTCGTTTTGGGGCTGTTTACAGCCGTTTTTACCAACTTTTAATCACAACTTATTATGACAAAATATAAATCTATGACCAAATCCCAATTGGCAGCAGCGGCAGGTGTCAGTTCACGCACTTTTGCAACATGGCTGCATCGGCATCGCAAACAATTGAACAAGATGGGAGTCTGCAACACGGCAAAAGTTCTTCCGCCTGTAGCAGTTAAATATCTGTGCGAAATCTTTGTTATTGACATTGATTAACATGCTCCCTGTTTCCTGAATAACATTTTGTTATATTGTGAAAACAGAAATAAACTGAATTATTCGGAAGCAAACGGCAGGAAAGTGCGCAAAACTGAAAGTGCCCTTTTCCCGCATCGTACCTTTGCACCGTCTTTCGTGAGATGACATGCACCAATCCGCGAAAGTCGGTGCATTTGTATTGTGCATTTCTTGAGCATTCTTGCGCAAGTACAACGCAATGTAAAAGAATGTATGAGCCACATTTGGCTCATCAAAAGTCCAACCCTTAAAAATAAACAATCATGAGTAAGTACATTCCAAACGAAATGGTCAAAGAGTACCACGGCAAACTCTGTATGCACAGCGATATTTATTTCGCCAAACGTAACGGCACGCTCTACACGGGCAAGATTTGTAACCCTTATAAGGGTGAACCTACCACCGCACAGACTGCCCAACGCGCCAAGTTCACCACTGCCAGAGCCAATGCCAAGACCGCACTTGCCGATGCCACCCAACGCGACGCATACCTCACAGCATTCAAAGCACAAAAGAAGTACAAAGATTTCAACGGCTATGTCTTCGCAATGGAGTACGCAAAATTATAACGAGTGCACCAGCCACATTTGGCTGATAAAAAGAAAAATCTATGCTCATTGGGTCGGATAGTATCCGACATCAGCTGCAAGGCTGACAAATGATTGCATCAGCTCAACCTGTGGCTGACTAAAAAGTAAAGTTTCATCTTCGTTGGCTGCCTGTCGCAAGAGCGGCAGGCGGTCAGCCCTTAAAATCAAAAAGAAAATCATGGCACGAGTAGTTTATTTAGACCCCATCGACCACATCAGTGGCAAAATCTCCCGCAAGCACCGCACCACCTACTGTTATCGTCAGACCACCGACCGTCGTTACACCACAGTCTATACCACGCCAACCGGCGCACCGACAGCAGCCCAACAATCTACCAAGCAGAAGTTCAGCCAAGCCGCACAGCAAACCAATGCTATCATGATGGACATCAACCAACTTGACCCCTACCGTCAAGCATGGCGTAATCTCATCCGCAGTGGCAACCATACCTACAGCACCCTTCGCGGCTACATCTTCGCCCAAGTTTACAAGACGTTATGAGAAAGCACGCACAATTACTATTGGCAATCAGTATGGCTTCGTTTGGAGCCATACTGATACTGACAGCCTTCATAGTGCCTCCTGTTGGTGCAATCGACCCGACCGTCCTCACCGCCTTCGGCGAAATCCTCACCTTCTCCGGCTCTCTTATCTGAATTGATTACAAATATAAAAGCAAGTAAAGCTATGTTAATTACATTAATCCGTGATACTTTCACACCCGCCGAGACCCTCGGCAAACTTTTGATAGACGGCAAGCCCTTTTGTGACACATTAGAGCCACCCATAGTCCCTAACGCCCAACACCCGAAAGGAGCAATCCCAGAAGGTTGGTACAAAATCCA